>CAZKMC010000057.1:0-5726 GCA_964553485.1 uncultured Comamonadaceae bacterium | reverse complement strand
CTGCTGTTACAGTCTCAGTTCCGCCAAAAGTAACAGTACCTGAAAATGAACCAGTTACAAACAGTTCTCCGTCTGAGTCAATTACCAGATCGTTTCCTCCATCCCATCCCGATCCACCTTCAGACCAGTAGTTAGTCAAATTACCACTAAGGTCATATTCAATAACGAAACAATCACTTAAACCGTTTGAGGATATCGAATTGGAGTCTACGGTCATCCAATAGTGCTGACCTGTGATAAAAACGGAACCTGAATCAGCTGTAATTCCTCTTGCTTCTTCCGTTGCGGGGCCTTCAGACAGTTTTGCCCAGTTGACTTGTCCATCTGTTTTAGAGAATCCAGCAACCCAGTAATCCTTGAACCCTATCGAGGAATCTGTGATATCTGGAGATCCAATAAACGTAATATTTGAATAAGTGGCCCCACAGACGAATAATTGTCCTCCACTTTCATCAATTGCCGTTGCGTATTGCGTGTTGGTGCCACTGATAGATTGACTCCAGACATAGTTCCCATTCAGGTCATATCGTGCAATAAATGTGTCTGTTCCATTCACTGAAGTCTCGGTATTTCCGCCACTCAGAAAAAGGGTATTCTCGTAAGTACCTGTTACATACAAATCAGTTCCATCACATACGATGTCAATTCCCACCTCGTTTCCGGATCCATTTGGATTTTGTAACCAGACCACGTTCTCATTCGAGTTTATTTTCACAATGAATACATCCGAATTGGCATTATTTGAAACGGACATGGTATTATCGTCACCATATATATACAAATCATTGTCGTCAAAAGAGCCAGTGATATAAATGTTTCCAGCAGCGTCCAAAGCCAATCCACCACCTCTCACATCAGAGATTGAGCTCATTTGAACCACAAAAAGCACTTGGCCTTCCTCACTAAATTTAACTAACAAGAGATCCTGGTTCCCGGCAGAATACCAAGTTTGAGGGAAAGCAAGCTCAAAGACAATGTTTCCTGAGAATTCTAAAAGACAATAGGCATTTCCTTCGAGGTCCAAGGCGACGTCTACAATTGATTCAGCGTCTGAATGCGAGAGATCAAAATTCCAATTATAGGCAGGCCCAACAGGCTGAGCAAACATCTCATTTTGTGGAGTAGTGCAAAGCAAAATAACCCCCATAACAATGGAAGTAAGGACATCCTTGAAGAAGGTCGTCTCTTTCAAATTGGGGTGCGATATGTCTTCATTTAAACGCCTAGTAAGCATAATACAAGGTTGAACTTGTGGGTGCTCAGGCCAATTCTACGCTAACTTCTCATGATTAGTTTCATCATTAATGAATATTTTTCATGAGATATTACGCTTTTCATGCTCATGCCTAGGACTAGTTTTAACTCAAACAAAAGAAGGCAGTTACGCCTAATAGGCATTCAACAATATCAATCCCAAATTTGTACCTTGTAGTTCCAATTAAACTGACCATGCTTAAGCTACTAACCTCTATTTTCATTCTTGTAATTACCTGCACAATAGAATCCCAAGCGCAATCAGGATGTACTGATCCTTGGGCAATCAACTTCAACCCCGATGCCGTTTCTGATGATGGCTCATGTGAGGTGTTTATTACTACTTATGTGGAAAACACCACAATTTCTATCCCTATCAATATAGGAACAGGGATTAGCAGTGATCATGCGCATGTGGCATATCACGGACCACTTGAACTTGCTTTAAAGGTGAATGAACGTTTTGTAGATGACATTGTGCCAGAGGGTATCGAATATTATGCACTTACAGGTTACAGCCCCACAAGCTTCTTTGATCAAACTCCAGATGTAGGCATCGCCACTTGGGATTATGTATTTAGTATTGACCTAGGAGATTATGAATTGCAAGACTTGGTAGTGAATTTCACTATTGACTTTGACCCGTTAGAAGGTGAAGCGGAAGTGGAAGCTTATACCTTATTATATAGTGAGCTTTTAACTTCCATTGGACAAGGAGGGCTCTCTCTTAAACAAGGGGCGGAGAATCTTGGTTTTGGATATTGGCAGGGCCTGGCCGGCGAGGAAGCTTTATTATTTGACCCTTTGAATCCTGGCGTTTATGACATTGGACTTCAGACTTACAATTTGGCAGGAAATCAGCTGATCGATTTGAATATTGTTGTCATTGTAGAAGACCCAATTCAAGGCTGCACAGATAGCGAAGCTTGTAATTTTGACCCGCTTGCAAATCTTGATGACGGCTCTTGCCTTTTTGGAGCGGATTGCGCATGCGCTGGAGACCTTGATTTCAATGGAATTGTTGGTGGTACGGACTTACTAGTCTTCCTCAGTTTTTATGGCGGTCCCTGTGATTGCGATGCAGATTTCACTGGAAATGGTGTGGTTACAATTGAAGATTTGCTTACTTTCCTGAGTTATTATGGCAATTCTTGCATTGACTAGACCAACATTATTAACAAACTACTGCCATTTTGAATCATTTTCTCCCAACTCCAATTTACCACCTTGTATTGATAGTGTTCTTGTTGTTTTTTTATAACGACATGAATTCTCAAGTGTATGGTGAGCCTGTCTATCATTGGGACTTTGCATCCGGTATTCCTGCTGCTTGGGAAAGTGGTAGTGACCAAGAACCTGCTTCCTGGGAATATCGCGGACCTCTCGCTACTCCGGATATCAACACCGGCGCTCGTGGATCTTGTGCGGGTGGTTCGGTTCCACTGGCGTCTACTTCTAGAGAAAATGGATTTGTCATATTTGACTCGAATTATTGGGATGATGACGCGGGTCCTTGTGGAAACACAGGTTCCGGACAAGCTCCCGGCCCTCATTTGGCATGGCTTACTACAGAAGCTTTAGATTTCACAGGAGTGGATGCCGCCGTTCTGACTTTCCAGCAACAATACAAGCATTTTATTAGCACTACCCGTGTTTGGATATCAATTGACGGGGGAGTCAGTTTTGAGCTTGCTTTTGAAAACCCTATAGGGCAAAGTACCCAAAGCGGTCCTATGGAATGGGCCACTTCTGATATTAGTGATTGGGCAGCGGGACAATCAGATGTTCGATTGAAGTTTGAATTCAATGGCCTCTATTATTGGTGGTTAATTGACGATATAACTATTTTTACTCCCCATGAAAATGACCTGATTATTACTAACCCAAGGTTTGTTACAACCAATGACGTTGAGAATCCAGCTGGTTTTGCTGAATTGGAGTATGACGTGTATTCAGCATTGTCTATGCCTGAATTTGAGTTCGTAGCTTCTGCTGTAAATGTGGGATCCGAAACTCAAATCAATGCCAAGATGCATGTGGAAATTTTGAATGAAGCTGAGGAGGTAGTTTATGATGCCTTTACTATTCAGACAAATATCGCCAGTGGAGCTACACATAATTTCAATATTCCTGGAAGTGTGATTCCGCCACAAGAAGAAGGCAACTATGTGGTTAGGTTTGAAATTCTGCAGTACCAAACGGATGAGACACCTGAAAATAACATCGCTTTCAAAGACTTTGGGATTAGCGCCAATGAATTTGCCCGAGATAAAGGTGTGCTAGAAGACACCTTTATTCCCGGGCCGCAATTCTCCGGACAATCGTATGAAATGGGGAACTTCTTTGAACTCCTTGCGGACGATATCCAACTGCACAGCGTTGGAGTTGTGCTGTCTGATTCAACCTATTCAGGTACCATCATCAATGCCAATGTCTATAACATGGACCGCTCTGTGCTTCTAGGAAGTTCTGAGCCCTACACGGTAACCGCTACTGATTTGCTTTGGGCAAACCAAGAAAAAGTCATTCAATTACCACTAATTGACCCAATTTTCACTAATGCAGATTCATTGCTTGTGGCAACCGTTTCATGGGAATTCCAGGAAAGTGGGAGAATGGCCATAGGTAGGAGCGGGGAAGCAGAAGCTGAAACAACACTGTTAATCTATCCTGAAACGAATGGACTTTACTACTTGTTGAAGATTCCGATGGTTCGGATTTACTTGTATGAAACGGACGCCACACCAGGATGCATGAGTGAAAATGCATTGAATTATGACCCAACGGCCGATGTGGATGACGGAAGTTGCTTGTTGTTCGGTTGCACAGACCCAGAAGCCTGCAATTACGGCCCCCATGCAAGGGTAGATGACGGAAGTTGCATTTATGATGTTTGTAATTGTTTTGGAGACATGGACTATAACCTCAGTATCGGAATAGGTGATTTGCTTATTTTGTTAACTGACATGGAAACGTCTTGTTCCAATTGTGCCGCTGATTTAACACAAGACGATCAAGTGAATATTCAGGATTTACTTATGTTTCTTACGGTCTATGGAACAACTTGCGCTGCGGAATAGATGCTCATGCACCATTCCTAAGAGTTCTTGCGTTCTAATAATATGAAGCATTTAGCCCGTATACTTTTAGGATTGTTTCTTGCCTCCAGTTTGGTTGCTTGTGTTCCTCAAAAACAAGCGAGATACGGCGGAGTAAACTATCCTCGTGCGAAGCACAAAACAAAATCAAACAAAAAGAGCAAGGACCTAACTTCCTACAAATGTGGAAAGTGGCGTAAATAAGTTGATTATTCAGCCTCTTCCTCATCCTCCAAATCTGGAACTGAAGAGGTATCGTCCAACAAAGTTGTTGAACTTTGAGAGGGTAGTTCCTGAATTTGACGAAGCTTCCGATTGATTTGCCTGCTGCGGACACCCACCAAATTGTCTAGTTCCTTATTGGCCTCAGTAATTTTCTTTTGCGCTTTCTCTAATACGTCTCCAAATTTGGCAAACTCGGTTTTGACCGCACCAAGAACTTGCCATACCTCGCTTGACCTTTTCTGAATGGCCAAGGTTCTAAAACCCATTTGAAGACTGTTCAAAATGGCCGCTAGGGTAGTAGGGCCGGTCACTATGATTTTGTATTCTCTCTGAAGTTGTTCGATGACCTTCGGTTGACGTACAATTTCAGCATATAAACCCTCTACCGGCAAAAACATGATTCCGAAATCAGTGGTATTGGGTGGATCGAGATACTTATCACGGATGTCCTTTGCAAATTTCTTGATTGCTTGGACGAGTGCTTTGTTGGCGGTTTCAATCATTTGAGTGTCGCCAAGGTCGTAGGCGGTTTGCAATCTGGTATAATCCTCCTGAGGAAACTTTGCGTCTATAGGCAAATAGACATTATCCATATGATCTTCTTTGCCAGGAAGTTTAATCGCAAATTCTACCTGGTTAGCGCTACCTTTTTTGGTTCGCACATCAGCTTCATATTGCTCTGGTGCCAATATTTGTTCAAGGATATTTCCTAGTTGAATCTCGCCTAACATGCCTCTTGTTTTGACATTGCTCAGTACCTTTTTTAGGTCGCCAACACCGGTTGCCAGTGTCTGCATTTCACCCAAGCCTTTCTGAACTTCAATCAATTGTTTGGTGACAATTTCGAAAGACTCACCCAACCTCTTTTCTAAAGTTTCATGCAGTTTTTCGTCCACTGTTTTGCGCATCGCCTCCAACTTCAAAGAATTGTCTTCTTGCAGGTCTTTGAGTTTCTGATCCACAACACCTCTGATAGCTTCTAGCCGAAGTTCTGTGCTCTTTTGCATTTCATCCTGACGCTTGAAAAGCTCTTCAAACCGCTTGTGTTGGTTGTTGGTAAGCGTGTCAGTGGATATTTTGAACGTTTGTTCAAAAACGTCTAAGGATGCTTTCAATTCTTTGCGGTTAGCGAGCATCAAGGCATTCATT
>CAZKMC010000056.1:8049-12136 GCA_964553485.1 uncultured Comamonadaceae bacterium | reverse complement strand
GTCCATTACATTGCTCATTCCGGCACCAATGAGTAGAAATGCCATCCACAAATTGGCAATGAAGACATCCACTATGATCATTGCAGAAAATTGCGTGTCTGTAGTCTCTGAAATTTCTTTCATGGCCGTCTGATTAGCACCTCCGCCAATCCAACTTCCAGCTACTGTACTTAGTCCTCGCCAATAGGCTTCTGGATCGTCTCCTCCAAGTACATTGGGCTCTATGAATGAAACTAAATACAAGGCTATTGGACCACCAACCACAATCCCAGCAGTGGCTGTAAAAAACATAATAAGCGCTTTTGGACCCAGATTTAAGATTCCTTTCAGGTCTATGGTGAGGCATAGTAGCACTAAGCTGGCCGGAAGAAGATATCGCGAGGCAACGAAATAGAGGTTAGAGCTTTCGCTGTCTATAATACCCAGACTATTGAATATAGCCGGAACAAAATAGCACATTAGAAGCACAGGGATGTACTTATAAAAACCAGATGTTTTTGGGTGTTTGGACGTGTAAAAAATCAAGGCGAGAGAAACCATCAGGATTCCTAATACTACAGCGTCATTTTCGAAAGGCAGGCTCATGTGCAAGTTTGTTTTGGAGCTGCAATATAAGTTGCCTTTTTTATTTCCAGCACCTGGAAGTTCAGATGACCATTTTTTCAAGTCATAGCATTGATTTTAAACTATTTCCTACCTTCGGTTATCCAAAATCAATGAAACCCTAAACCACAACAACATGAAATTTCTAAAAGGATTGCTATTGGTTGGAGTCATTTTGATTCTAATCTATTTGGTGCTTTGTGCACTTGGTCCTTCTGACTTTAATACAGAAAGATCCACTATAATTGATGCACCACCCTCGCAGATTTACAACGAGTTACAAGATTTCCGAGGATGGGAAGCATGGAGCCCGTGGGGCATGCGAGATACCTCAATGGTCAATACATTTTCAGAAGACCCAGCCACAGGATTGGATTCTTGGCTGTCATGGACTTCCATATCTCAAGGAAACGGGAAGCAAACAATAGTTGAAGCACGTCCAAACGAGTTCATGCGCACTAGACTTGATTTCGCAGATTGGCCGGAACCAAGTTTTTCCAATTGGGCAATTGAACCGCAAGAAGATGGAATCAAAGTCACTTGGACCATGGAAAGTTCTGAAATGCCCTTTATGATTAGGGGAATGATGCTAGTAATGAATGCAAAAGCATCCATCGAAGCTGATTATGAAGAGGGACTTTCTAATCTCAAAACATATGTGGAGAGCAAGCCTGCTTTTAAGCCAATGTCTGAGCAAACGGAAGACATGTGGTATGTAGGAAGCATGGGAATGAATCTTTCCATGGAGGATTTGGATGGCGGAAACGCACATTCAACAGGATATGATGCTATTGGTCAATTTCTTGGAGAGAATGGCATCCAAATGGCCGGTGCTCCCATGTCAATTGTCCACAGATTCACAGAAGAGTCCATGGACCTTGAGTTTGCTATTCCGGTAGCCGATAGCGTGGCTGTCCCTGAAAACTTGACGATTGGAAAAATTCCAGGTGGAAAAATTCTTTATACCATGCACTATGGCCCTTATAACACGGTTGAAAGCTCTTGGAATGCGATAAGCGAGTATGTTGAAGGCAACAACATCGAGGTTCGCTGGTTGCCAATGGAAGTCTATACCAATGATCCAACCACGGTAGAGGAGACTATGATCGAAACAAAGATCATTTTCCCGGTTGCAGAATAATACTGAAAAAAAAGATTGCACAGAAAAGCCCGGCAACACCTAAGTGTGAAAAGAAATATACAAGCATAGAAAAGCCCGGCAACACCTAAGTGTGCCGGGCTTTTCATTTGTGACCAAGTAAATTGGTCTCCACCCTATATCATTTGATAATCAACTTCTCTTCTTTCTTTCTCCCTTCAAGGGTGTATTGAATAAAATACATTCCGGGTGTAAGTATTTGCCCAAACTCGTGGACTGTCCTCAAATGAGAACTTCCGGAATTAGATAGTATGATGTTTTCAATAAGTTGTCCAGCAACGCTGTAAACTCTAAGTTCTATTACGGTAGTGGATTCCGAAAGGTTCCACATTTCGATAAATAAATTTTCACCAGTTCCCGGATTGGGATAAAACATAGCTGAAGCAGCACTATTATCAAGTTCAAAAACACTTACACTTTCGTCCATGGTAATGTTGCAAGACTCGCCCCATGAGCCATACAGGTCACCTACGATTGCTCGAACTTCTACCTCATAAGAGATTCCGAGTTCAATTCCAGAACCTTCAGTAATCATCAATTCAGGGGCGTAACTAAGCAAAATAATTTCTAATGCATTCGCATCTGTGAATTTCCATTCATAGGTATTGGCAGCAGTCACCTCCTGACAATGAATTACATCTAAGTAGCGCACATCTATAAGACCACAATCTGCAATAGTGAGAGATGTGGATGGTACGTCGTCTTGCATCGTTATTGTGCAAGCTGTTCCGTATCCTGACCATTGTTCGTTGCTCATAACACGAACAGAAATATTCAAGGTCATACCATAAGTCAAGTCAATCACTTGGCTCAATTCAAAGCTTGGATTGTTTCCTGCGGTATATTCTTCGCGGAACAATCCTGCAGCTGCGTTTTCAAACTTCCACTGGTACATTTCTGCTCCAGCAATTGGATCACAATGAATTTCATCTGACATAGACAAATTTGTAGCATTACAATCTGTATCTATCAGTTGCGTTGATTCTGGTGCCCCTATACATTCAAAAGGCACTTCTACCGTGTTCTGTGTGCTGCACCCGCCGCCGTCCGTAACCGTCACGGAATAGAATCCTGCGCTCACTCCGCTCAACTCGGTTGTACTTTGTCCATTGGACCACATGATATTGTATGAAGGTGTGCCACCCATTGCATTCGCTGCAGCGCTTCCGTCGTTTCCAACGCAACTCTCAGGATTCAATAAAAGGGCAGTCAATGTTAAAGCCGACGGCTCTACAATTGTAAAAGATTCCGAATCTGCACATCCTGAGTTGTCTGTCACCGTCACATTATAACTTCCCATTGCAAGACCCACTAGGCTTGAAGTGGTGCCTCCAGTGCTCCATTGATATGAAAATCCTCCATGTCCGCCAGATGCGGAAACTATGGCACTTCCATCGGTTTCTCCATTGCAGGAAATGTCTGACTTAAATACCGTCGCACTCACTGGTGATGGGTTGTCAAGTGTAAATGAACCACTAGAACCACAACCATTGGCATCCATTACATCTACCGTGTAGGTTCCGCTATTAAGCCCTGATACAGAAGATTGTGTGGAACCTGTGGACCAATCATAAGTATATGTTCCATTGCCGTTTACTTCAATGCTTGCACCTCCATCAGACAGACCTGAACATGTAATGTCCTGCACAATCATACTGAAACTAGGACCACTACCAATGTCAATCAAATCAGTTTGCGTAATAGATGAACTTCCAAATGAGCTGCCTACGGTCAGACTCACAGTATGAGGGCCATTACCGTTAAAGGTCACGTTTTGAGGATGTTGCACTGTGCTTGTTGCAGGAACGCCACCTTCAAAAACCCAACTCCATGAGCTTGGACTTTGAGCACTTAAATCTGTAAAGTCAAATGTGGTAGAGGGGCATCCAGTAGTAGAGCTGACACTAAAAGCGGCTTCAGGAGCATTCCCAGTAGGAGACTCTACACAAAAATCATGGGCCACTTCTTGACCAAAGTTTCCTCCGTCATTAACCAATTCGTTGTAATCTCCATCATGTAATGTGAATCCTCCACTGGTGAATCCCATTCCGTCACCGTAGTCATCATAGAACCAAAGGGTATAACAACCATCTGGCACACAGATACTTTCTGTCATAACTAATCCTTGGTTGTTGTTGATATAAGGACCTCCTGATGCCATCACGGCATTATCTATGTCCAATATTTCCCAAGTCGTTTCAGACCCAAAATAATCCAATGTCACTTCCAGCATCAAGGAGGCTCCTGTGCTGATCACAAAGTCTGAACTATTTTCATTGTTCGTGTCATATTCATCGTCAGCGCCATTCGGCGAATGTACACTTG
>CAZKMC010000056.1:7734-8039 GCA_964553485.1 uncultured Comamonadaceae bacterium | reverse complement strand
ACTTGCTACCAAAGAGTGACTTCCAGATGGAGATATTATTGACGGAAGAATCACTGTAGCACTCAATCCACTTGCAATATTTCCTGTCCATGAATATGAAGCTCCATCCAATGCATCAATACCATAATCAACTTCCACAGAGGTTAGTGGGGCACTTCCGTAATTGGTTATTCTAACTTCTGGTTCAAGCACCGTTGAACAGTTTGCACCTGAGGGGGAAATAATTTCAGTAATAGCCGCATCGTTGGTGGTTACAGGAATGCATCCTAATGAGCTTAATAAGGTAGATCGGTCTCCTTCTATGG
>CAZKMC010000056.1:6164-7724 GCA_964553485.1 uncultured Comamonadaceae bacterium | reverse complement strand
ATGGTGGCACGCATTCTTGTTCGTTGTCCGTCTGAGAACATATTCCGACAAGATTCTGCGGTATAGTCCATGTAATTTTCTACTTGCTGAGTACCAGAGCATCCAGGATTAGCACAACTCACTGCCAATGGAGTAGGAGGGGTGTCGCAAACTTTGTCGCCTTGAGTGGCACAACTGGTTTCTGAATCGCAATTACTGGTGTTGTGAAAAGTGTGGTACAAGGCAAAATAATGTCCTACCTCATGAGAGACCGTTCTGTTCATGTTAGTATTTGGCTTCAAGTTGCCAACAGTACCAATGGCATTGTACAAGACTACAATTCCATCTAGCGGACTATTGAACGGGAAATATGCATAACCCTGAATTCCACTGTTGGCATCGTTGTCTTCAATTTCGTTAACTACCCAGATGTTCATGTAATCTTCACGAGGCCATGTAGATAGAGCCTTTACTTCTGATTCTGGTGCTCCAGATGAGCCTGTAGCTTCAATTCCCATTTCTGCGTAATCTGCAACTCCGGTGCCGTTTACCCGAATGATTCCGTTGGTTGAATTTCCATTTGGGTCACGTTTGGCTAAACAAAACTCAATGTGACAATCAACACCTTCGCCGTCGCCGTTGGAACCGGTGATCTTCCTGAAATCCTCATTCAATGCGTCAATTGAACTTACTACTTGCTCATCGGAAATGTTGCTTCCCTGTCCCACATCTTCACCTTCATGAATCACGTGAACCACCACAGGAATGGAATAAATCTCATCACCACCTCGCTGGGCAGCCTCTTCTTGCAGTTCCAACATGCGTTGTTCAAGTGCAAAGATCGATCGAGAATAAAGGGGGTTTTCCTCAAGAAGTTTTGAGTGAATATCGCCGGATCCACACGTCAGCCCTGTATGTTGAGCTTGAGTTGAATGCAGAAAAAACAGACCAAAAATGGTCAAAATAACAGGAAGTGTGCGCATAGTTCCAGGTGTAAGTACCGTACACTCATACTCGTTTTGAAGGTTTGGGGTTACACCCCGAGGAAAAGAGCAATCTATTTAGGAATTGACTGACATTGCACGCAACAATCTTGACTAGTTATTAGGACGTATTTTTAAAGAATGAATTAGTGCCTCATAAAACTCAGGATGATCTTTTTTAAGTCGTTCTGGTTTTTCGAAAAGATATTCGCCCGCTACTGCAAAAAACTCAGCAGAATTCGTCGCGGCATATGGGTCTAATGAACTTTCCCCAGTTTTTATTGCCTTGATTCCTGATTCAATTAACTTGATCCATGGCATTGTTTCTGGAGCTTCAAGTATTGAAGATGGAATGCCGTCTGTATCACCGTCCCAACCATCTATCAAATGCATGAATTCATGAATAGGGGTGTTGCGGCCATCTGTTGAATTATGAAATGCTCCGTGAATTTGAGGTTTACTTAGAATCATGGTGCCAGTCATGTAACCGCTGCCAACCATACCAAGAATATTCCGACCATCACCTGTAGTTTGATGATCGCGGTTGAAGGAGGAAGGGTAGATCAACACTTCCGTCAGATTTGGGTAGGTTGTTTCT
>CAZKMC010000056.1:5325-6154 GCA_964553485.1 uncultured Comamonadaceae bacterium | reverse complement strand
TGACTTCGCTCAAAAAGTCGAGCATTCCATCTTCAAAAAGAACTCGTTCTTGGTCTGAAAGCCCTTTATAGAATGTACTTCGTTCAAGCAAAAGCCCGCGCCACCGTTCTTCGAAAACGGTTACGCGGGCTAGTTTCTTTTTTCTGTGGAAATACCAGAATTGGTAGAGGATGAAGACCAATACAACTCCGGCCAGGATGAATCCGAACATGTACTTATTCTACAGGCTCAACTTCCAACAACTCAACATCAAAAACCAATGTGCTATAAGCTGGAATAGCTCCACCTGGAGCGGGACGAGATCCATAACCCAATTCCTGAGGAATGTAGAAAGTTGTTTTCCCTCCTACTTTCATTGTAGGAATTCCTTCTGTCCATCCGGGAATTACCCCGTTCAATCCGAAGGTTGCCGGACGACCTCTTTCGATTGAACTGTCAAATGGTGTTCCGTCTATTAGACGTCCCTCATAATGGACTGTCACACGGTCATTCCCGTCTGGAGAAGCACCTGTGCCTTCAGTGATCACTTTGTATTGAAGTCCTGTTTCAGTTACCTGAACACCGTCTTTTGACTTATTTTCTTCTAGAAAAGTAACACCAGCTTCACGGGCTTTTTCAGATTTTTCTTCGCGCAAACGGTTGATCTGCTCTCTTGCATAAGCATCACATGCTTCAAGATCCATTACTTCGGATCCAGTCAAACGGTCTGTGATTCCTTTGGCAAGCGCATTGTGGTTGACGCTATCAATTCCCTGTTGCTTCATATTCTCAGCAATACTCACTCCTATAGAGTAGCTCAGAGAATCAATAGAATTGTTCAATTCCGTGG
>CAZKMC010000056.1:4440-5315 GCA_964553485.1 uncultured Comamonadaceae bacterium | reverse complement strand
TTCCGTGGTAGAAGGGGCTACTTGCGTTGATTTACATGCAGTAAAAAGGCTCAATAGCAAAGCCGGAAAAATTACATATTTCATTCAGTAGGTATTTGATCCCGTGTAAAAACGAGATCGTAGGTTGTAGATAATTTCGCGTTGTAAACATATCCCCAAAGGTCAAACCATTTCAGCTGATCTACCTCTGTAAGATGATGGCGGATAATATATCGAGCCATTTTTCCTCTTGCCCTTTTAGCATAAGTCATCAATGACTTGTATTCGCCATTTTTTAAGTCTCGAAAGTGTATGTTGTATACTTTCAACTTAAGTTTGGACGGTTGAAGTGCCTTGAAATACTCTATGGATGCCAGGTTGATCAAAACATCGTCATCGGCGTCAGCCTCCAAATTCTTGCGCAAACGATCACTCCAATAAGAATATAAATTCCGTTTGGTGGCAGTAACAGCCCATGAAGTTCCCATCTCAAGACGGTACGCTTGAATCAAATCCAAAGGCTTCAGGATGCCATATAATCCTGATAGAATGCGCAAATGAGTTTGGGCATATTCCAAATCTGGTTCTCCAAACAGTTCAGGCTTTAACCCTCGGTAAACCTCACCTGTAAAGGCATACATGGCCTGTTTGCTATTGCCGGCATGGAATGGCGTGTGCCACTCATTAAATCGCTGAACATTAAGGCCAGCAATATCGGGATTGACACTAAAAAGCTTCTGAAGTTTTTTGCTGGAGAATTTCTTCAGCTTACTCACCAAGTAGGAACTATCTTCTAGAAATTCTGGATGACTGCTGCTCTGAATAGGAGCCTCAGTTTCAAAATCGAGTGTCTTTGCAGGAGAAATTACAAGCAACATAAATGTAGCTTTCGATTA
>CAZKMC010000056.1:0-4430 GCA_964553485.1 uncultured Comamonadaceae bacterium | reverse complement strand
TTGAATTCTGCTTAGGGAACTACTCCTCTTTTAACAACTTCATGCCTCTTGAGGTCATTTTGATTTTGCCTTCCAAAACCAGCTTTTCAATGGCCTCTCTGAAGGTGCGCTTACTCATTCTCAAACGAAGTTGAATTTCTTCTGAATCAGTCTTTTCCGTGAGACGCAAATAGCCTCTGTGTTCAGCCAGTTTGTCTAGAATACGTTGTGTGGCCATATCCATACGCTCTTCTCCGGGAGGTTGAAGTGAAAGCACCACTTCATGAGGTTTTACCTGGGTAACCCAAGCCTTGTAACGCTCACCTCTTCGGATGTCAAAAATCTGCTCGTGCCTGGGTAAATATCCCCAATGTCTTTCGTCTACAATGACTTTGGCTCCACCATCAATTTTGGAATGAATAGCGATTTGAACAATGTCGCCTTCCTTCATTTCCGCTTTGCGGTTGTGAATTAGATCACCCAAATTGGTAGTCAATTGGAGCTCATCTTGCTTGGCACTGTATTTCAACATCAACCAAAATCGTTTGCCTTCTTCAAGTCCATCACCTTGCTCGCCAGGTGGAATCACGATGTCGCGCTCCAATCCAATGTTCACAAAAGCAAGATTCTTGAAGACAGAATCAACACGCAAAAAGGCCACTTTACGCCTGCTTATCAGCGGCATCTCAGTAGTGGCAAGTTTCTCCTTGTTCTTTCCCAAGTAGAGAAATACCTCAATTAGATCACCTTCCTTTTTTCCGAAAGGCAAGTCTCCTGGCGACATTTCCACAGGTTCTCCCAAATTGTCTAACCAAATGCTATTGCGCTCAATCAGTTCAATAGGTAACTCACATATATCTCCAGGATATGCCATAAACAAGATTAAGCCACAAAGGTATAGATACCCCTTGAAGCAAAAAAGAATATTTGAAATGCATTTTCTACCTTAGGCCATTCAAAAATCCTAATCATGAAATCTCTTTACTTAACTATTGCCTCAACACTCCTTTCAACCTTCTTATGGGCGCAATGCGATATTGGCCAGGTTGAAACATCACTTAACCTATATACAGATGCATGGGGGTATGAACTGTACTGGGAAATTGTGCCGAGTGGCAATGCCTGTGGAGACGGAACCATTCTTTCTGGTGGAAACCCAGACCAGGTAGGTTGTACAGGTGGAGGAGAGCAAGATGCAACTGGTGGAAATGGTTATGGAAGCAACATCACAATTCAGATTGATGCTTTTTGCCTTGAAGAAGGAGTCATGTATGATTTCGTCTTTGTTGATGATTGGGGAGATGGAGGAATGTCTATCGAGATGATCGAAAATGGTTTGTTTTCGCATTTCTGGCAAGGGTCCGGAAGCGGAAATGTTTGGACTTTTGAAGCGGGAAACTCAGGATTACCAATATATGATAGTCCCTGTGGTGCAGAGACAATAGAAATAGACGGTCCGTCTGTTTTTATGAATAACGTGGATGCCATTGGAGGATTCAATGAAATTGCTCCTCCAGGAGGTAACTGCGGACTATTGGGGTTTTGGTGTGAAAATGCAGTTACCAATTCTGTTTGGGCACAGTTTGTTGCTCCTGAATCGGGAAGTCTAGTCATCAGCACATGCAATGAAGGAACTGTCTTTGACACCCAATTTGCCTTGTACAGTGGAAGTGATTGTATGAACATGTCCGAGTTTACTCTGGTAGCTTCGAATGATGATGCCTATTGCGGAGTTGGAAATTACTTTGGAAGTACCATGTATGCTTCTTGTTTGACTCCCGGCGAAACATACTTTATTCAAATCGACGGTTGGAATGGTGATGTGGGAGATGTAGAACTCACAGTCAACACCTATACAGAAGATCCTTCATTGAATGCTCAGGTTAATTCAATAGCATGTGCTTTAAACAAAGGAGAACAAGGAAACGGTTCAATCTATCCATACGTGGTTGGAGTGGGCGTCGATTTCGAGTCGAGCTGGGCAGGTCCAAACGGATTCACCTCAACTGACAACATCATCACAAACTTGAATGAAGGTGAATACACGGTAATGGTTACCAATGAATGCGGACTGGAGCTTACAGCAACGTTTACAATCAGTCAGCCAAACCAAATATTTCTAACTTTTGAAGTAGGTTATCCAGCCTGCCCACAATCAACGGATGGGGAGATTAGCGTCAACGTTACCGGTGGAGTCCCAGATTATGAATTAGCCTGGGAAGGTCCCGATGGATTTGGATCCGATAGTTATTTCTTAGAGGGGCTACTTCCTGGAGAATATTCACTCAATTTAAATGATGCCAACGGGTGCGAGGTTGATCAGACTATTAATTTGACCTCTAGCAACGAATTTACCTTCGACTTGGGCCCGGATACCTTGATTTGTGTGGATGATCAAGTAGTAGTGTATGGTCCGGTTGGAAGCACCTATGATTGGAATACCGGATCAGAAAATCAATTCGTTATTGTAGATGGGTCTGAATTAGGCCCTGGCACCTTCTCATTCATCCTCACAGCCATGAATGATGAAGGCTGCGAACATACCGACGCAATGTTAGTCACTATTGACGTTTGCTCCGGAGTTGAAGTTGAAGGACTTGAAAGTATCAAGGTTTGGCCGGTTCCGGCCGAGGAGAGATTGTTCATCCAATCCAACGTTTCAGGACCTTCGCTAGTTCAAATTGTAGACCTTACAGGACGTGTAGTTTTGAGTCAGCAAGTGAATTTCATCCAAGACCAACCCATTGAGCTTGAGGTTTCAGAATTTGCTACTGGTCAATACTTCCTTACATTGAGCAATGCCACCCAGAAGAAAACGATGAAGGTTGTTTTGCGGTAATTGATCCACAAATTGGGTTGAAGATCATTACCACATCGTGGGGCCGGATCCCATCCGACCATGATCCTCAAATTGGGTTGAATATCATTGCACCACATCGTAGGGCCGGATCCCATCCGGCCTTGATAATCAATTGGACATGGAAATATTCTGATCAATCAACCTTCAACCTCGGAAGCAATTCGCACACTTTGTCAATTTGGGCATCGGAAATATCTAGGTGGGTAACGAATCGGACTTTGTCAGGACCAAAAGGCAAACACAAGATCCCGCTCTGATGTGCCACCTCCATAAATCTTTCGGCAGACAGACCGGCCTTGAGTTGAAAGATGACAATGTTGGTTTGGGCGGGAGTTATCTTTGCAGTATAGTCGCATCCTTCTAGCACTTCGGCCAGCTTCCTCGCGTTAGCATGATCAATTTTTAATCTTTCAACATGATGCTTCAATGCATAACGCCCGGCTTCTGCTAAAATGCCCGCCTGACGCATACCGCCGCCCATGGCCTTGCGCGTGCGGTGTGCTTCTTTGATGTACTCTTTATTTCCCAACAAGACAGACCCTGACGGAGCGCCAAGTCCTTTAGACAGGCAAATACTGATACTGTCGAAAAGTTGGCCGTATGCCAAAGTAGAAACGCCGGTTTCAACCAGAGCATTGAATGCTCTTGCGCCGTCCAAGTGGAATGCCAAGCCTTCGTCTTTGCACGTCTCGCCAATTTCTTTGAGCGCTTGAAAGTCATAATAGGTGCCACCTCCTTTGTTGCAAGTATCCTCTACACAAACTAAACTGGTTCGAGCATAATAGCTAGCCGGGGGATTGATCTCTCCAAGCACGTCTTTGGCTGTGAATCGACCATTATCGCCTTGAATCAATCTCACTGATGCCCCGGAATTTCGAGCAATTCCGCCACCCTCATAATTGTAAATGTGCGAAAGACGGTCGCAGATTACTTCGTCTCCTGGACGAGTATGGACGTTGATGGCAATTTGGTTGGCCATAGTTCCAGAAGGACAAAACAACCCTGCTTCGTGTCCGAAAATGCCGGCCAATTCCTCCTGAAGCGCATTGATACTTGGGTCCTCAAAGAATACGTCGTCGCCAATTTCTGCCGCCATCATGGCGCTCATCATTCCTTTTGTGGGTTTAGTCACAGTGTCGCTGCGTAGGTCAATCATGTTTGTATATTTACCGTCCATGCGCAAATGTAGCACCTTTCGAATCCTCTTAATAACCCTGCTTCTAGGATTTTTTTTAGCGGATATATCTGCCCAATCTAAATATTGGGTAAGTTTTGCGGACAAGCCACGATGCGAACTATCACCTCAGAATATTCTTTCTGAACGGGCTATTCAGCGTCGTATTCGAAATAATATTCCAGTTCTCACGGAGACTGATATGCCCATAAATCTTGAGTATGTATCAACCATAAAGGGCCGTGTAGATAGCTTGGGGCACAGCTCCAAATGGCTGAACGGTGTGAGTGTTTGGGCTTCAGCAGATCAGGCTTCAGAATTGAAAGAAATCGCTTGGGTCAAAGAGGTAATATGCATGCAGATGACAGACTGTCCATTAATGTCAAAAGATGAACCTGAGTTAAGTACCCACCATCA
>CAZKMC010000055.1:4347-12190 GCA_964553485.1 uncultured Comamonadaceae bacterium | reverse complement strand
AAAAATGATTTGAGATTTCGTGAAGATTAAAATGGCACTGGATGTTCACCTTCAATTTTCAACTTCTGTTAGATTTAACATAAGTTATATTCAAAGAGGAGGTTTCTTGTAACCCCAATTAAACTTTTCCTCTAAACCCTAATCGGAGTGGTTTTTATCGGAAGGTCAATTTTTTCCCCCATAGGAAAATTAATTGGTTCAAGTCCATCAAGGGGAGCGAGAGTGCACAAGGCGACAGAAATGTCGCCTTTTTCTTTGTCTTTCAGTGAGTTAGGCTAGTTGCATCTTTTTTTTTATTTTTAATAAAAAATTGAATGAGGTCAGCTCCTAAAGGGTTATTTATTGTTTTTTTTATTGTTGACATTGCCTTTATAATGTATTGGGCAATCACTTATTTGCATTTATTGCCCCCTTTATTTCTTTATAAAGACTATACAAATTCAATATTAGTTGATTGGAATTGGTCTTTCTTTCCAATAGATATGTTAATCTCAATATCTGGCCTAAATACAATTTGGCTATATAGGAATAATTCAAACCGCTGGGTATTTTTTGCTTTAGTGTCTTTGTTGCTGACTTTGTGTTCAGGACTAATGGCCATTTCATTTTGGATATATCACAACGATTTTGATTTGGGCTGGTGGATACCCAATTTATTCTTACTTTTTTATCCAATGTTTTATCTGAATAAATTATATAAGATTTTAACCCTTTAATTTACTTATGGTGAAATAATCAATCATCGCATTATAGTTGCATCTTTCGTCTGTAAGGGGAGCAAGGCAAAACCCGATACGAAAGTGTCGGGTTTTTTTGTTTCTATTCAATAAGAAAAGACTCTTCAACAAATTATAATGTTTGTTTTTTATTTTTGTGTTAAAATGACGTCTAAATGGCGGTAAGTTGTCACACTTATTTTAAATCAGGAAAATTATTTTTGTATTATGGAATTTGGTGCAAGATTAAAAGAGATTAGAACAAGTTTAAATATCTCGCAAAAAGAACTTTCAGAACAGACAGGATTAACCCTCAGAACAATTCAAAGAATCGAGAATAACGAGGTAAAACCAAGTCTTTATTCTTTAAAAGTTATTGGAGAGGTATTGAAAACCGACTTGTCTGATTTTGTAAAAACATCCGAAGCTAAACCCTATGAATTTAATGTAAACCTTAAAATCACAGATATGAATCAGTTCTTAAACGACTTAAAAGCATTAGTAAAAACACACTGGAAGACAATTTTCATTATTGTTTTAGTCATTTATCTATTCACAAGTTATACTGATATTAAATCAGGTATAATGGACGCTTGGAGCGGCAAGTGATTTTTCATTATTGTTTTTATAAATTATAACTAACATTATGAAGAATTCAATTTTACTTCTCCTTCTATTTACTACATCAATAGGGACATTATTTGCCCAAGATGTGGAGCCATCAAAAAATAAATTTGGCTCTATATTGTCTACAAATATTTTTGGCTTCAATGATGACTTTAATAAAGTTGATGTAGGAGGCGGTTTTTATTTTAGCAGAAAAATATCCAATAGGCTCTCAATCTATACCGAGATGGATGGTTCAAGTCGTAATTATGGGGATTTGGCATTAATGCCAGGCTTAAGTGGAGAATTTACAACTGAAAATTTAGCCTTGTATATTGGTCCTATGTTTGACCGAATCTGTCGTTTCTCCAAGTCGCCAATTGTTGCATACCGTGGACCTTTATGGTCGCTTGGTTAATCCGGCCCAAATCCCCTCCGGGATCTACATCCAATGGTACAGCGATGGCAGCTATGAAAAAGTTTGGCTGGATGAATAAAACTGTACCTTCACCCTACGTAAAATCAATGGGTTAGAATGAGAAAATATTTGATTACCACCTGGGGTTTATTCATCCTATTTGCATTTGGGGCCCAAGCTCAAGATTGTTCTTGGTCCGGCCTCACTGTCAATGTGGGATCTCAACAAACCTATTTGTCCCTCTACCATCCAGGGCCTTACCTCTATCAGCCAGATACGAATAACACCCTAGAGTGGACCGTCAAGGACTTTCAAGGCAATCTTATCTTCCATGATTCCATAGTGGGTGATGGGAATGTAGGCTTCAATCATTCTGTACCCATCACAGATTCTATGTCGGTTCATTCCCTCTTGTTCAACCCATCGTTGGGCTTGGTTTGCGAGATTGAAGACACCGTTTTTTGGCAGGCGACAGAGGTTATTCCAGGAGTATTCACCTACAGCTGGGCATTTGTGGGCGGAAACTGGAGCCATGCGAGTGTCAATGTCATTTCTGCGGAAGAGGCTGAGTTGCCTTCCCGCGTTAAAATGTACCCTTCACCCGCGGAGAATGACCTTTGGATTGAGGGGGGCGAGAGGCCGTTTAGCATTCGGCTCATCAATGTTTTCGGTCAGTGCATACGAGAGATTCCAGAAGCCCAAGGAGTGCAACATGTAGATCTGTCCGATGTGCCTTCCGGAAACTATGTCATCGAAGTACGTAGTGGCGCGTCCTTTGAGCAAGTTTGGATCACGAAACGGTAGAAGCCCAAGGAAAAGCCCCCGGCTTCGCCTCGTCTTTTTCCATTCCCGGTCTCCTTTAAAGCACGCTTCAAGTAGGCCTGAAATGAAAAAAGCCAGTCAATTGACTGGCTTTTCCTTGTAGCGGGGGCCGGATTGCTGCACAGGCGTGCGGCGGACCGGAGTTTTTTTCTAAACCAACAAACCCTTGGCAGCTACGCTGCCGAAGTTTTTTATTTGAAGCATTCACGTAAGCAAGCTTCGTTCAACTCCAAATAAAAAACCCAGGTCTGTACGACCTGGGTTTGTTGGCTTAGTAGACATTCTGGAGAAAAGGTCGAAACTCGATCTTATGGATGAACCAGATCAGATTAAGTGAATTATTGCCCGGCAAGACCTTCCATTGGCTTGAATTTTTTGTTCGGAATATTCCGAACGCACGTTTGGAATAACGTGTAATTCCATCATCCCAATGTTTTCAGTATCTTCATGATGATACCAAGTCTAAAACTAAACTACGATATGATCAATGACCGTGGGTTCGATTACCACACTCTGCGAGGCGGATGTTCTTGGCCAACGAATGGCCACGTACACCAATGGGGACCTTCCCTTGGATCCCGCATTCGCGCAAAAGCTAAGCGCCGCGCTCCAAGCCCTAAAGGACTTGGCACACGGCGCTCAGTGATTCAAAAGAAATCTCCTCAGAAGTACATCGCGTAGGAGAAGATGGGGAAGCGGAAAAAGTCGCGAAGCGTTTCAACAATCGGATTATCGTAGTCGTAAATCCTGTTGTAATTCCAGGGATCCCCGCCGGGCTGAACTTGCGTATCGACAACGCCGTCCCAGTTGGTGTCGTAACCGAGTAAGGGATACTCCAACACATTGTCATATGTGTAGGTCGCAGCCATAAAGCCAATGTTCCAATAACGGCGATTCCGTTTGGTATAAATCCGGAAGGCTGGCATGATTAAAGCGGTTTGTTGTTGTGGGAGGTACCAGCCTTCGATAAGCAGACCGGTTTTGCCTCCAAAGTCTTTGTAGGCACCGCCATTCAAGGCGACGCCACTGAGGTCAAACCCCGTGTTGTCTGAGAGAGCGGGGGAGGTGTAGCTGTATCCTACTCCGATGGTAGCATTCTGGTCAGGTGTGCCAAAGGTCATGACCGCATAGGGAAGCGCAAAGCTACCAGCTCCGGAAATAGGCGCACCGAATAGCCCACCAACGCGTGCATGCACTTTTTCAGAGACCGGTATAGCGTACCCGCCTGTGAAGTAAATGGCCGTGAATAAGGGCGTGCCTATGCCCATGGTGATGTTCTCGGTAGGGGCATACTGAACGTCCAACATGGGTCCCACCCAATTCAAATAAATGGAATCTTTTGGAAGGCTAAAAGCCGTGGGGCTAAAGATGTAACGGCTGGCATGAAGGCTAGAGGCCGTCGATTCTTGCGCATATCCAGCGACAGTGGCGCTGAAAGCAAAAAGAAGTAGCAGTTTTTTCATGGTAGAACAGGTGTTTAATTCTACACCAAAGGTGCGCAATGTGAATGGTTTGAAACCAAGCATTTATCACTTTTGGTAACACGAGTTTTTGCGAATACTCGTAAAATCTTCTCTTTGACTTATCTATACTCCCATCTGGGCACGCGGCTGCCTCTTGAAGGATCCATGGAGTCTTATATTTGTCATACAACCAAACACCCTCAACATGTTACGCACATTGATTACCGCTGCGGTCCTCTTGATTGCCACCCAGGTACAAGCAACACACCTCATTGGGGGTGATTTGTCCTACCGCCATGTCAGCACATCGGGAACGAGCAGTACCTATGAGGTTCGCTTGACCCTTTACCGCGAAATGACAGGCATCGGCTTGGGGCAATCGCAGAGTGTGACCGTTACCGGTGGAGGCATGACCCAAACCGTCAATTTATCCCTTGCGAAGGCGGAATATGCCCTCAGTGCCGTAGCATCAAAAGGAGAAAATCCCTAACTTGGTGTTACTACAACCGGGGGGAATACAATTATATATCCTTTCAAAGAAATCACCGCGCCTAAGAGCAAGCACAAAAAGACGCGAGGCATTTAGCTTTGCTCATGATATCGCTAAAAACAATTTGAATTCAAATCTTAAACTAATGAAAAACAACAAATTTGCTCAAGTATTACTTCCAGCTTTATTAATATTATTATCAAGTTGTGGTAATAAAGATGAAGAAACCGAAAATATTGACGCAGTTGCAATTCAGTCCGAAGTAGCGGCAACAGGGGTAACCAAAGGCTTACAAACGGAGTTTCTAGGTAATTATCATGGTATTCAACCAAGTTATTTTATGAAGAATCAGTATGGTGATGACATGGTCATCAATGGAAACAAAGTATCGGTGCCATCAATTGACTATAAGTTTCTTTTAAAGGAAGGTAATGCTGTTAGTTTACAACAAATCAATCTAGAAGACAACAGTCGGGTCTATTACGACGGAACCTATAAAATCATTTCAGAGGAAAATGCCTCATTGATAATTGAATGTTCTTTGAGTGATGGTCAAGCCTCAAATCCAATTTATGTTTTAACCATAGATAAAAACGATAAGAAGGGCATTTGTACTGGTACTAATGAACCTGAATTCAATATAGAAATATCCAAATAATTTAATAAAATCAAGAAATGAAAAAGATTATGACCAATATTGGAGTGATACTATTCGCTTCACTCGTATCAGCAAGTTGTGACAACTCTTCAAATTCAGATGATTCTGGGTCGAATACATCTGGGCAGGAGGAGCAATCAATGGAGGATGCAAGTATTGACGGCTTTTATTCTGGTTCAACGAGTATAAGTGGTTTGGAGTTAGTTGCTGAACTGACAATTAGTGGTGACAGATGGTCTGCCAGGTCACAGCTTGGATCAGACAGTCAAGAATACCAAAATGGAATTGTGAACGGAAATGACCTATATGATGACTCAGGAATGATTAAGATTGGGTATGTATCAGGTAATACCGCACGCATTGACGGTTATCCAAGCATGGAGAAGTGATTTTGTGAGTTTACGGCATCGGGTTAGCGTTGTCGCAAACCAAAAAGGGCGGCATGAGCACTTGGGGTACTTGGGATGTCATAAGTAACGAGCAAATCTCAATTCACTGTGTGGAGCGCAACCTCAGCTTGACCGAGCTCTATGCGGCCGATGAGGCGTTTGGAACGGGTTCGATGGGCGAATTGACGCCGGTGGTGGAGGTGGATGGACGCGTGCTCCAAAACCGCCGCGGTTCCAACGTCACGCAGCAATTGATGAAGGCCTTCCACCGCTTGGCGAGCCGCTACAGCACGCCTATTTAATTACAGCAAGGTGTCCTCTTGGTTGCGAATCGCCTGTCGAATCGTATCCACTTGACGTTTTAGTTTGGCGAGGTACTGGTCGCGTACACTGGTTGCGCCGGGCTCAATCTTCGTCGATTTCCGAATCAGTTCTTGGATCCAATTCTCGGTTTGGCGGTTAAAGGCGCGGTTGGTGGTCTCAATGAAGTTGAACGTGTTGAAACTGAGGAAGGTGTGCTTTGTTTCCCCTCGGTCCAAGAAGACGGCGTTGTTGCCGACGCTGTGTTCTGTGATGTAGAAATGGAAGGGCGCACCCGTGGGCTGGTGCGTTAAGGGGTTGATCTTTTGACCTGCTGTGGATTGGATGCGGATAACCTCGATGAGTTCGTCCATTTCTTTCAAAATGGCCAGGGCCTCGCTGAGTTCGGTGATGAGGCCGGTGTCCCAGCAGTATTGAATTTGTTTGAGGGTGGCCAAGAAGCTGCGGCTCGTCCAAACTTCGGAGGAGTCCAGCTGCGCGTACCTGCGTACCACTTCTAAGCCGGCTTCAAAGCGCTCTTTGGGTATGCTAAACTGTCCAAACGTGACATTCCGAAATTCCGGCAAGGCCAGGATACTGCGCCCCCAATAGTAGCTTTTTAGCCGCGTAATCTGCGGGAATAAATAAATGTAAAACAGCGGAAAATCCTGCGCCAAATAGTACATGTGGGACTGTTGCCTGCCACTTTCGATTTGAAGCATTCGAGCCACCAAACGCTGGGAGTATTTGGCATAGTCCGCCGCCGTCTCAATCGGATGGCCCGCGTCAAAATCCACACGGTTCAAGGCGTCAATGCCTACGGCGTCCATGGAAATGCCAAAGTAGCTAGAAATCAGCTGAGCCTCCTCAAAACTCAAAGCCGTTTCCCCGCGCAGTCGACGGTAGGTAGAATCCGCCCCAATTCCAAGCAATTCCCCCAAGGTATCCACCACATTGAGGTGGTCAGGGATACGGGTTTGAACGAATTTAATAAACTCAACCTGTTTGGGATAGGCGCTCATTGGGGTTTGGATTTAAGAGAAAGGTAGTGAATTGCAGGATTCCGTAAACATGGCAGGTGAGCTGGCGATAACTCGTACGGAATAATGCTAGGGAAAGGATTCTTTAGCTACCATGAAAGAAAGCCGTCCAATCGTCGTTCTTGTCACAGGCTGCTCGCAAGGCATAGGGGAGGCCACTTGCCATGCGCTACTGCAGCGAGGAAACCAAGTTTTAGGGTTAGACCTCAAGGCTCCGTCTTCGGCTCTGGCAGAGCACCCCAACTTCCAGTTTGAGAACGTGGATTTGACCCAAGAGGGCATGTACGATCGTTGGCTGGAGCTTTTCAACACCTACGCGCCTGATGCGGTGGTGCATTCGGCAGGCATGGGAACGATGGGTCAATTTGGCGAGATCCCACGGGAACGCGAGCGCTTTATGGTGAAGCTCAATGTTCTGGCGACTTTGGATATGGTCCATGCGGCGGTCGCGATTGCGCGCGGGGATAAATCACTGCATCTGGTGCTCCTAAGTTCTAAAGCGGGCATTTCCTGTGTCCCCGGTATGGCGGTATACAGTGCTTCTAAGCACTTCGTTTCGGGTCTTGCACTTTCCGTACATGAGGAGGTTCAGATTCGGGGCTTACCGATCCAAATTAGCACCTTGACGCCGCCGCCTGTTCGGACCAAATTCCGCGAAAACATGGGCTTTGAAGAGCGGAAAAAACGCATCACTGGCGTCCTGATGCCCGAAGAAGTCGCAGCAGATGTCCTACATGTTTTGAAGCATCCTCAGCAAAGCCGGATTACCGGTTTGATGCACCGCCTTTCTTTCAAGTTCCTCAGGCATCTGTTACCCAAACGCTTCCTGCACCGAAAAATCTACGAGGCTAGTCTTTTTGATTTGCAGCCTTTGAAGCCAAATGACTAGGTATCGGTAAGACGGCTAGGGCTGAACGCGAATATCCAGCGCCTTCACATGG
>CAZKMC010000055.1:0-4337 GCA_964553485.1 uncultured Comamonadaceae bacterium | reverse complement strand
TGGGCCATGGTGGCGTGCATCATCTCCTCAAGCACGGCCAAATCCACATCCGCCAACGTGTTGATGTACAGACAGCCGGCCCCCGTTTTATGCTTGCCCAATCGGTCTAAATAGCCGCTAAACTGCTCCAAACCGCCCAAACAGAGGTAGAGGGAAAGCGAGGTTTTACGAGGCGAAAAACCGAGTAAAAACCAATCGCCTTCTCGGCCCGTGGCATAGCGGTACCGCATATCCCCGTAGCCGACGATGCTAGCCCCCCACATCCGACCTGGATGCCCGGATACGCGCTGCATCACTTTGTGCAAGGTCAGCGCATCCGCGCGTCGCTTTTCGTGGTCGATGGAGGCGATAAAGTCCTCAACGAGAACCTCTGTGGGCTGCGTCTTATTTTCTTTGGCCATGGAATTAATCGAGCATACCAGCGGCTACCGTTGCCCCAGACGTTTCATCGACCAAAATAAAGGAACCCGTGATCCGGTTTTGACGGTAGGCATCCATCACCAAGGGCTTGGTAATTTTTAATTGAACCTGAGAAATGCTGTTGGTGCTAAGCACGCCTTCAGGCGCTTGAAATTCCAAGGCTTGGATGTCTAAAATGCCGTCCACTTGGGAAATCATAGCGCGGGCATCCGCACTTCCTTGACGAATGATGTATTTGGCCCCAGGGCGTTGCGCTTGGTTGTCCAACCAGCATAGGGTGGCTTGGGGGGTTGATTCCAGGCGCGGCGCGGTCCCTGCCACCAGGGTGTCGCCCCGGGAAATATCGACGTCATCCTTGAGGGTAATGGCCACAGATTGGCCTGTTTTTGCCTCGGTTAAAGCGGTGTCGCCCAGGAGAATTTGATCCACCTGACTCGGCATGTAAATTTGCTGTGAACTTTACTCTACGGATTAAAAGGTAGATGAGCGCTGGAGTTTATCGCCGAGATAGACTCGAGAAGGCAAATAGTCCCAATATGCCGAAGAAAATAACTTCTCCAATTCCCACCTCTGAGTTATTTTGTTCCGTTGCATCTATTGATTTTTGGGGTTCCAATGATGTGATTGCTTTTTGTCCAATAGCTTTTAGCGAGGCAATTGTTTTTTGATGGCCTCCAAGCTCGGCACTTAGTTGCTGGATTAGGAGTCCTTGTTCTGCAATGGTCCCTTCCTTTTTTCTACTTTGATCTTGCTCAAATACCACCCGCGTGTCGGCATTCTCAAGATCTGTTTCGAGTCGTTTTATTCGGCGTTGCAGCTTTCGGTTTTCTTCTTTTTGCTCGACTACCTCTCTGAGATCTCCCGAGAACTTTTCGATGGGTTGTGCATATCTGGAGGTTAGGTGAACAAGGTATTCAGACATTGTTAAACCTGAGGCTTGTGCTAATCTATCGATGTGAAGTTTATGCTGTGAGGTTGTTCGAAAGCTCACGGTGCAATTTCTAAAGTGTTCGTTTTGGATCATGAGGTGGCATGTTTACGTGTTGTAGATCAGTGTGTTTACCTAATGTTTACGTGGGGTAGACGCTCTGGGTTTTATTTCTTACCCTACTTGAGGGCATCAATTTTTGGGTTTCATGCTTTCGTGAGATGAAAGACATGTTTGTTCAAAGGGACTTTTATTTGGTTTTAATCAATTAATTCAGTAAATTTACGATACCGTAAGTCTTAATTGCGATAAAATACCAAGTATGGGATTATCTAAACTGGAATTTGTGGATGCTGTGGCGCGCACATTTGAGAGTCACCACATCACACCCAAGGACCTAGGAATTAGTTCCCGACAGGTTAATTATTGGAAACAATCCATAGCCCTTCCTTACTTCCAAAACGAAAAGCACCTTAAGATGAACGTCTACCAAGGGCTATGGCTTGAGATTTTGCACAGCCTTACTAAAATGGGCATCTCAACCAAGCAACTAAATGCATTAAGCAGGAAGGTGTGGCTTGAACCAAGGGAATCAGACTACTATCGTAACCTAGTACGTGCAGAACTAGACCATCCTACAAGTAGTATCCAAGAAAAGGATCAATTCCATCGTATTCTGGAAGACACCTTGCTTTTAGAGACCATGGCCTCCGAGATCACTCCTTTTACGGTAGGCATAAGTCAATTGATAAGGACCTCGATAAGCCTTTTCCAGTTCAACTATTTTCCGCAATCTGGTGAATGGTGTTTTTCAGGGGCCATTGTAGACCCTGAAGAAAGGGGAACGCAACGCATGAGTAGAGAGCCTTATGTGGTAGTTCCTCTCGCTCGCCTTTTTAATGATTTGGTTTCCATCGAGATTATTAAAAGCGAAGGGGACACTCAGCTCATGGATATAGAATTAGTGGAGGCCTTGAATCTTATCCACCAAAAGAAACCGAGGTATGTGGTTGCCGCGATTGAAGGCCATCACCAAGAGTTCCAATTTGTGTATCACGACACCCGCACCCTTTCAGAACTCATTGCATTTTTAAAGAGTAACGATCTAAAAAAAGGATCCCGTGTGCTGCTCACCCTCCAAGGAGATAAGTGGGATACTCAGATCATAGTAAAAGCAAAATGATGGTGCCATCCAACCAGCCTAACCCGATCCAGCCTGGTTTAATACCCAACCGGGATGGACCCAAAATCGTCTTCAGAGTTCTTAACTCAAAACGAGCTTGAAGAACAACTGAACATCAAGCTATGTCCAGAGCATGCGCGCATAGTGGCGCAGTGCTCTTACGAATTCATTCAAATCTTTATTCAAACGCTTTAATCCACTTAGTGCAAGATGGAACTATTTGACATTTCTAAATACCACAACCAGATTGTTTGGACCTACACACGTGTGAGCTCCAAAGACCAATTTCAAAACAATGCGAGCATCAGCACCCAAACTCAAGAGATTCGGGCGTTTGCCAAAAGCAACAACCTGATCATTGAGCAGGAGTACAACGCCAAGTACGAGAGCTCAAAAACATTCGGAAACCAAAAAGTGCTTCTGCAACTCAAAGAATCCATTCGCAAGACCCGCCCGAGCAAGCGGCCGAAGCTCATTCTCTTTTGGTCCGTAAGTAGAGTTGGACGCGCAGGGGCCGCGCACATTAGCTTTATGATGGAGCTTAAACGCGACTATGGCGTTATTATCTACTGTGTAAGTGACGGATATTCTACCCATGATGATAGGGCCGAATACGCCATAAGCACTGCTCTTTTGCATGCCCAGTGGGAAAACATCAATAGGTCGGATGCCATTACCCCTGGAATCAAGAACTATGTACAACGAGGCTACCACCTTGGAAGAGCACCCCGTGGCTACTATAAGAAAGGGCCATTGGTCGTTAACCCCGAACATGTTCAAGCCAAACAAGAGGTGCTGCTCAATGACGAAGGAAGAGCTTTGAAAGAGGCCTTTAAGATGAAGATTCATGATGGGGCAACCGACCGTGAAATCATCAACTTTATGGCACGAAAAGGATTCAGTATCCCGCCACAGACCTTGTGTAAGATGTGGAAAAACCCCTTCTATGCGGGCATCTATAAAAACAAACATATCCTTGATCCCAATGCCAAAGGTCCATGGGAGCCCATCATTACCCTGAAAGAATATGAACTGCTTCAAGGGCGATTGGATGGTTCCTTTCTGGCGGGAGTGCCCAAGTTCAAAGGCAAGGAAGCAACCCCACTAATTCCACAGTTTTTGCGTTGTGATGAATGCTCACATAACATGACCTCCTACTTCAACAAGAAGACACAATCCTATTACTATAAGTGCAACTCATGCAATAAAACCGCCAATGCAGATACTTCACCGAAATCCTTAAGACCCGGTATACATGAACGCTTTAGAGGTCTACTCGATGGATTTCATTTAGACCCCAAGCTTTTTGATGTATTTAAGCTACAATTGGGAAAAAGCCTTGATCAATGTATCGGACGGTTCGAGAGTGCTCGCAATGAGGTTATGGAGGAGATTCAATTAAAGACCAGCCATCTTGAACGCATAGAACACAACTTCGTTATTGGTGAAATCACCAAGGCTATGTACGAAAAGCATACTCATGCAATCATTAGTGAACTATCGGGATTGCAGGAAAAACTTGAATCCGTGCCTTCAAAAAAATCGAACCAAGAAATCATGGATGCAAAACTCATGGAAGTCCTCAAAAACCCCCGTCAATTCTACGATTCCTTAAATGGAAAGCAAAAGAGGTCCTTCCAAAAGTTGATCTTCCCTGAAGGATTGAGGTACTCCATGAAAAAACAAGAATATCTAACCTCGGAGATGCACCTGTTATTTGATATAACAGACTGTTTTATAGAATCTTGGGAGTCCAATAAAAACAAAACTCAAAGACAAAATGCCTTTGAGTCTCGTTTAGTGGAG
>CAZKMC010000054.1:2113-12326 GCA_964553485.1 uncultured Comamonadaceae bacterium | reverse complement strand
AGATAAATTTGTGCTGACCAGAAGAAACGGACTCACGGATACTGAGATTCTAGACTTAGCATATCCTGTAGCGTTTGATGCTTATTCTGGATATACTGTAAAGGTTATTCGTACTTCTGACGGATATTTCTCAGTCTATGCAGACAGCGGATTTGACAACGTGGATGCTTCTACTTTGCGTGGACAAGTGAGAGACAATACTATCACTACCAGTTCTTATTTTGTGGTTTCCACTAACGTCACCAACCCTTCTGCTGCAAGAAGATTGTTCTTTGACAATCTATATACTTCACCAGTAACCGAAGTTAGTTTTGCAACTACTGCTGTTACGATAGTTGAAGACGATGCCGCTACTTATGATTTGACTATCAACATAAGTAATGAGGATGACCGCTGCCCAACATCGGTTGATGTTAGCTTGTTAACTGGAGATGCTGCTATCATTGGAAATTATACGACTCAGACAGTTACTTTCCCAGCTGGAGTTAACACACCTCAGGTTGTGTCAATAACACTCCCGTCAAATTCCACATGTGAGCCCAATTCAACATTCTTATTTGGCTTAGCAAATGAATCTGGTGGACAGGATGCTCAACAAAACGACAATGACTCCTCGCTATTAACCATTGATGATGATGAAAGTGGGACAGACGTACTTTGGTTGGAGGACTTTGAGGACGGAAACATTTCTGATTGGATCAACACCACCAACTGGACCCCAGTAAATTCAGTAGCGACCATCTCTGGCACCTACGATCTTCGTCACACTAATACTGTGGCAGCTGCAAATTACATAGCGCGTGACATCAACAATGTATGTCTGCGTGGAGCAGAAACTCGCTGGAGGTTCAATATGAAGCACGCTGGTTTTTCTACTTCGGCCAACAACTGGCTCATGACTGTGATTGCAGGATCTGAAGCAGACGCTTTTAGCAGCACCCAAAATGGATATGCCATTGGAGTGAATTTCGGAACGGACACAGATAATCTACGCCTGGTTCGAATAGACAATGGTGTTTATACGGATATCCTTACTTCTGCATATATCTGGTCTACCAATGTCATTTTAGGTATCGAAGTAATCAGAGACGAAAATGGTGTTTGGGAATTCAAATACCAGGAAACCGGAGGCTTTGATTCCATGACGTCCGCAGGGACAGTTGCAGACGTCACACACTTCTACGCTGACTACTTCAGCTTCGCGGCAACGGTCACAGTTGGTAATGTCAACAAATGTCGCATTGACGACATCGAATTGCAACAATTCGGTTGTTTCGGAGATTGGTACTCTGTGGGTTCTGGAAACTCTACAGACAATATCTGGTCTCTCGACAATGCAACAGGTGCTGGTGGACCAATTGATTACAACCGTTTCAAGCGTATTATTATCCAGAATGGGAATACCGTTGCGTTGACTGATGATCCATTGGCAAGAGACCTCGCAGTTTCATCAGGAGGAACTTTGAATGCAGGTGCATCTGCAGTTTGTATTTCAAGGTCATTCTTCAATGATGGAACATTTGATGCGCAATCAAGTACTATCGGCTTTAACAGTAGAGAGGCTGGCTCTGTAATAGCGGGCAGTGTAATTCCAACGTTCAATAATTTAGACATCAATGTAGATGCGGGCGGCTTGCAACTATTAGGTGATGTGAACCTTAAAGGAGTGCTTTATCCAAATGGCGGAAATCTTGTCATTAATGGACAGACTCTCACCTTGCTTTCAGATGCCACAGGAACTGCTTCAATTGGAGCTTTTAAAGGCAGCGCTGACATTCTAGGTGATATCACGCTAGAAAGGCATATCCCTTCCGAAGCTCAAAACTGGGTGAATATGGGGTCTCCGTTGACAGGAACTACCATTGCTTCTTGGAATGATGACATTGTTACAACTGGATTTGCTGGTTCTGACTATGAACTCTATCCTTGGAACAATATTCAGAAGTACGACGAAACTGTCTTGGGGGCTCTCAATGACGGTTGGGAGAATACTGGAAACGTAACTGACGCCATGGAAACTGAACGTGGATATATGGTCTATATGTTGGCCCCTTCACAACAGGTAGATGTAACAGGTGGAATTCAGAAAGGATCATACACTCAACCAGTCACTTTCTCTCCAAATGGTGGAGGCACAATTGACGGATGGAACCTTGTTCTAAACCGTTACCCAAGTGAAATAGATTGGGACGCTCTTGTTGCCTTGTCATCTGGCGTTAGCACTTATTATACTTACGATTCTGCTACAAAGACTTACTTGTCTCGAAACGGAAATACAGGAATAGGTACTGCTCCAAGATATATTCCTTCTTCACAGTCTATCTGGGTTAAAGCAGATGCCGCAGGCGCATTCTTGCAGTGGGAAGAAAGCATTAAAACATCAACCGGTGAGGTATTCATGAGAAGTATTCAGCCTCTAGGCACAATTGCATTGCAAGTTGATGCCCCAGGGTCTGATGACCAAACAATAATTTCTTTTGTAGAGAACAGTTCGATGGCTTATGAAAATGCCTATGACTCTCGCAAGCTTGGAGCAATGGACAGCACATCTGTCAAGCTTTCAACTTTGTCTTTGGAAGGCGATCCACTAGGTGTGAATACCCTAGCTCCAAGCTCAGAAGCCTTCAGCATTCCAGTTCAGATTAAAGCCAATTTCACAGGTACTCATACATTCACGGTGACCAACGTCTCTGAAATGGAATTCGGTAGTTGTCTCACAATTGAAGACACTGAAACCAATGAGATTTTTGCATTGGAAGAAGGGCTTTCTTGGTCATTGGACATGCAAGAAGATGACATTTCTGAAAGATTCATTATTCACTTTGGTGGAGCAATGATGATGGAAGCTGAAGCGATTAATTGTTTCGGAGACAATTCAGGCACTGCAACTGTAACTACACCAGGAAATAGTGAATGGACACTTGAGTGGTTCGATGAAATGGACAACTTGGTCTACACTGAAGCAAACTTCAATGGTTCGCACAGTTTGACAAATCTTGAATTTGGAAATTATACTGCTGTATTGACTCAAGAAGGTTTGATTTGCGGAAGCATCAGCCAAACTGTTTATGTGGACCAACCGCAAGCTCAGAACGCAGAGATTACTCATGAATATGCAATATGCAATGACGGAGGAGCATGGATAGAAGCAACAATCAACGGAGCCGAAACAATAACTGTTGAGGTGCTGGATTCAGAAGGAGCTGCAGTATACAGCGTATTTGAAAATGCATCATCATTTATTCTTCAGGGAATGGACGCTGGCATTTATACAGTAATTCTTCATACGGATTGTATCGATTCTGAGGTCATTGTTGACTTGACTGATCCGAATGCAGTGAGCGCTCAAATTGAAGGAGAACCAAATGTGGAGTTAGTTGATGGTGAAGCTGAAATCAACTTTACAGCAAATACAGTCAATGCCAACTCTTGGTTGTGGTTAGTAGAGGGAGTTGAAGCAGGCAGCACGCAAACACTTGATTATACTTTCACCGCACTTGGGGAATATCAAATTGAGCTGCTGGCAACTGGTGAATCATGTGCAGACTACGATTCATTTGTAATTGTTGTAAGCGGGCCTAACAACGTCTCGGATGAAAACCTTGATCAGTATTCAATTGCTTTGATCGGACAAGAGCTTTCTATTGTAACGCCAATCATGGACGGAAATGCACTGCTTAAGATTTACAATGCTGTGGGACAACTAATCACGTCTGAGCGTTTACCTCAAACTGGAGCCGCTACCTCTATAAGTGTAGCCAACCTGAGCAAAGGTGCTTACCTCTCAACTATTGAATTGAACGGACAAGTTCAGCACCAAACTAGATGGGTGAAGTAGAGACTGGTTCTTACAAAATATCATGTCAAAAACGCCTCCTCGAGAGGCGTTTTTGATTTAGGTACGGCGTGCGTCCCAAAATGAATAATTTTGTACTTCAAAAACACCCTATAAGATGAGCAATCTAAAAGTTGATAATGATGGAATGGTAGCTATTGTTACCATTGAAAGACCTCAGCAACTCAATGCATTGAACAAAGACACAATCTCAGAATTGAGTCATGTCTTAGACCAAATAGAATCCGATTCAAATGTGCGCGTAGTAATCATCACAGGATCTGGAGAAAAGGCATTCGTAGCTGGAGCAGACATCAAGGAGTTTGCCCATTTTTCTCCACAAGAAGGCCAACAACTTAGTGCCGAGGGCCACAAACAACTTTTCGACAAACTTGAGAAGCTCAATAAACCTGTCATTGCAGCAGTAAACGGATTTGCATTAGGTGGAGGCCTGGAATTGGCCATGAGTGCACACATTCGAATTGCTTCAGAAAATGCGCAATTAGGATTGCCGGAAGTTACTTTAGGAGTAATTCCAGGATATGGCGGAACACAGCGCCTGGCGCAATTGGTAGGAAAAGGAAAGGCCATTGAAATGATAGTGAGTGGTCAGTTCATTTCTGCCGCTGATGCCCATGCATGGGGCTTGGTAAACCAGGTGGTTAGTTTGGAAAACCTCATGCCAACCGCACTTAAGTTGGCCCAGAAGATTGCCCGGAACTCTCCTGTTGCCATAGGTTCTGCACTAAGGTCAGTACTTGCGGGTTACAAAGACGGAGTGAATGGGTTTGAAACAGAAATCAAAGAGTTCGGTAATTGTTTTGGAAAAGATGATTTCATGGAAGGAACTACTGCTTTCTTAGAAAAACGCAAACCTGCTTTTAAAGGGTAATCAACAGTCTGGCGTGGAAGACCTACTATCAGTTCCAAAAGCTCCACGTTCAATTGAATTAACTTGCTTGATTAATGAAAATAGAAGTAATCAATAAATCCAATCACCCCTTGCCTTCCTATGAAACGGAACTAAGCGCGGGTATGGATATAAGAGCCAGTATTGAGGAGCCAATCACACTTGCGCCCCTTGAGAGAAAACTTGTGTCTACTGGTTTGTTTATTGCTCTGCCAGAAGGTGTGGAAGCCCAGGTTCGTCCTCGGAGTGGGCTGGCCTACAAACATGGAATCACCGTTTTGAACGCCCCGGGAACCATTGACGCGGATTACCGCGGAGAAGTAAAAGTATTGCTTGTAAATCTTTCACAGGAACCATTCACGATTCAGGATGGTGAGCGCGTTGCTCAACTAGTTATCGCTAAACATGAACAACCTGTTTGGCAAATGGTAGATACATTAACCACAACTGTTCGTGGTGCCGGAGGATTTGGCAGCACTGGACGTAGCTAATTATACATGAGAATAATTGTACCAATGGCCGGAATGGGAAAACGCATGCGGCCGCATACCCTCACTACACCTAAGCCACTATTGCCCATTGCGGGGAAACCAATCGTTCAGAGGCTTGTAGAGGACATCGCTGAACTAAGCCATGAACCTATTGAGGAGATTGCTTTTATCATTGGGGATTTTGGTGAGGAAACAGAACAACATCTCCTCGCGATAGCAAAAGAATTAGGAGCTAAAGGAACCATTTGTTACCAGAAAGAAGCACTTGGAACAGCTCACGCCATTCTATGCGCAAAAGACGCGCTCAAAGGGAAAGTAATTGTAGCATTTGCCGATACACTCTTTAAAGCGAATTTTAAGCTTAAAGATGATCAGGACGGTGTACTATGGGTGCAAAAAATTGAGAATCCAGAACAATTTGGTGTGGTTCAACTAGATGCGAAAGGCCACATTGTAGAATTCATTGAGAAGCCAAAAGCATTTGTGTCGGACCTCGCAATGATTGGAATCTATTATTTCAAAGACGGCGAAAATCTTGCAAAAGAATTGCAATATCTCATTGACAACAATGTGATCACGGGCGGCGAATATCAACTGCCCGATGCGCTAAGAAACATGACGAGAAAAGGGATTGAATTTATTCCCGGACAAGTAGATGATTGGATGGATTGTGGCAACAAAAACGCCACAGTTCAAACCAACTCTAGTGTGCTCAAATATTCTTCAGGCAAAAATCTCATCAGTGATGACCTCACCTCGGTCAATAGCATTGTAATTCCTCCTTGTTATATTGGCAAAGGTGTACGGCTCGAAAATTGCGTAGTGGGACCCGGAGTTTCTATTGGCGATAATACGCAGTTAAAAAGCTGTATCGTAAAAGACTCAATCATTATGGAGGCCACCATACTGGAACACCTCAGTTTGGAAAATAGCATGGTAGGCGCACACGTTGAATATTTGAATAAACCCTTGGAATTAAGCATGGGAAGTTACACCACTTATGGCAAATAGATTATTTCAAATCATCCTGTGCACACTCATCCTGACGGGAATGTCAGCCTGTTCTACTTTAGGCTCCTTTGGTGGAGGCAAAATTGAATCGAAGCTTTCCGATCAGGAAAACATCATGTTCCAAAATGCCTTTTTCGCTGCTCAAAGCGCAAAGTCTACCGGACAAATGGAAAAGGCCTACAGCGAGTTTATAAAATGTGAATCTCTGCAACCAAACAATGATGCCGTGAAGTACGAATTGGCGCGTTTGGACATTGTCAACAAAAAGCCTGAGCCGGCGCAAGAGCGTCTAAACCAAGCCATCTCAATTGACCCAGAAAATGCGTGGTACAGGAAAACGAGAGCTGATCTTTACATGGATTACAGCCGGTTTTCGGATGCAGAAAAAGACCTTCAGTGGCTGGTTCAAAACCATGACGACATCAACCATTATTATGACCTATCTACCTGTCTGCTTTATCAAGAAAAAGGTGAAGAAGCCATTGCGATTTACAATCAGCTAGAGAAAAAAGTTGGAGAATCTGAAGAGCTTTATCTCCAGAAATTTCAGATTCGTTTGGCTATGGAGCAGCAGGAAAAAGCTCTTGAGGAACTAGACCAAGCCCTTGCTAAACTCCCTGGCTCCTTGGCTTTGCTGGGAGAGAAATCCAATTTGCTTTTGTCCTTAAAACAAGATGAAAAAGCCTTTAAGGTTCTTCAAAAAATGGAGCAATTGGATCCCCAGAATGGGATGGTTCAGCTGCAGTTGGCTGATTATTACAATTCCGCAGGAGATGCCACCGCTTCATTCGATGCATTGCTCAAAGCTTTCCAAAGTGATGAAGTCAATATAGACCAGAAAATAGCCATCCTGCTGCGCTTCTATGGCAGGTCTGAGTTCGACAAAACAGCGTTGCAACAAGCGTACGAATTGTTGGAGAAACTCACTTTGCAGCATCCAAAAGAAGCTAAGACCCATTCAATTACTGGAGATTTTTTGCTTCGCGAGGAAAAATACCAAGAGGCCAGAACAGCTTACGAGAAAGCCGTTGAACTTGACCCATCTCGCAATGCGATCTGGCTGCAAATTCTCAACATCGACTTGCAATTGAGAGATTGGGACAAATTAATAATAGATGGTGACCGCTTGATAGAATTGTACCCAACTCAACCAGATGCTTATTTGATGAAAGCTACAGGACAGATGCAGCTAAGTCAGTTTGATGAAGCCCTGTCTACTTTGAGTCTTGGGAAAAATATGGTGGTTGACAACAAGCCACTACAAGCACAATTTGCAAGTTCAGAAGGTGAAGCATACAACGAGTTGAAACAGTATTCAAAATCAGACAAGGCCTATGACAAAGCCATTTCTCTGGACCCAAACAACCCTTTTGTGCTTAACAACTATGCCTACTACTTGAGTGTGCGAAATGACAATTTGGAATTGGCTGAACAGCATTCAAAGCGGAGCAACGAATTGATTCCCGGCACCTCTTCTTTTGAAGACACTTATGGCTGGATTTTATTCAGACTGAAGAAGTATGATGAAGCGATTTTATGGATTGAATTGGCCATGGATCACGGCGGATCCACAGATGGTGTAGTTCTTGAACACTACGGAGATGTCCTTTATTTTCTCGATAGAAAAGAAGAGGCCAATAGCTTCTGGATCAAAGCTAAGGCCAACGGCGGCGGAAGTGAAAACCTAGATCTAAAAATAAGCACTGGTAAATTCCATGATTAAAAATTGGACATATCAAATTGGAGTAATGCTCATCCTCTTTCTAGGAAGTGCAATACTTAGTGGGTGTTCAAATACCAAGCGTGCCGCAAAGGGAAAACCATTGAAAGGCCGTTCTGCAGGTGCTATTCTGAAACGATATGAACCAAATGTTTTTCAGTTTGATTGGCTAGGAATGAAAATGAGCGCTGAAGTGTTTGACGGAGAAAACAACCAAGGATTCAAAGCCAATGTGCGCATGCGTAAAGACAGCATTATTTGGATAAGTATCTCCCCTGCTCTCGGGGTAGAAGTCTTTCGGGTGTTGATTACCCCTGACTCAATCAAGTATGTATCAAAAGTGCCGGGCGACAAACACTATTATCTCGGAAGTCTGGAGGTCATTAGTGACATTGCAGAGGCTGATATGTCATTTCAAATGATTCAGGATATTTTGGTGGGCAACGCGATTGACCTTGAAAAAGACGAAGAAAAATACAAGTCCCGAATTGATGACCAACAATACGTATTGATCTCTAAAGTCAACAGAAGGCTCAAAAAAGTGGTGGGAGGTAATGAAAAAGACCTCTTTCCTGATGATTCACTTTCTGTGGATGCCGAGCAAAAAAAATACGAACGGCTTAAGAGAAAATCAGATGATGATGAGCTACTCTTAAAGCGTTATTGGATCAATGGGTATACATACAATCTCGAGAAGACCATTGTGGATGACTTCTATTATCAAAGGTCCATCACCATTGAGCATCAAGATTTTAAGGAATACCAAGAGCAATCCTATCCACAGTCTACGCGTTTATCAATACGCACCTTGGATAAATTACAAGAGTTTGAATTCAAAATTTCACGACTGAAAACGAACAAGCCTTATGACTTCCCATTTGAAATCCCGAAAGATTTTGAACGTAAATATGGTCTTTAAGCACCTGTTGATCTTTTGTTTCCTTTTGGCAGGGCTTACTATGTTCAGTCAAACCAAGGAAGAGCTCCAAAAAAAGCGAGACGACCTCAACAAAAAAATTGAGCTTACCCGCAAGCTCATCAATGAAACCAAGGCGAATCAACAAAATACCAGCGCAAAACTTCAAATTCTAAAGGAACAGATTCGTTTGCGAGAGGAGCTTGTGCAGAATATCAATCGTGAAGTTCGAAATATCAACAAAGAAATTGAGACCACAGAGGCTGAAATCAACCTGCTACATCAAAGGATAGATGCGCTAAAAACAGAATATGCCAGAATGGTGTTGTACGCCTATAAGAATGAAAAATCGCATGATGAGTTGATGTACATTTTTGCCTCCGAGGACTTCAATCAGGCTTTCAAGCGCTTCAAGATTCTCCAAGAATATTCTGATGTTCGGAAGCGCCAAGCACAAGAAATCAAAAACAACCAGGCGGACCTTGAGTTGAAAGTAGCACAACTCAAATCTAGCAAAGAGGAAAAAGAATTACTTGCCCAAGATCAAGCCGCCGAAAAAGAACAGCTTGCCCAGGACAAGCAAAAAAGACAACAGTCTCTCAATGGGCTTCAGGCTCAGGAGGCAGATTTGCGCAAGCAGCAGGCCCAACAAGAAAAAGAGCGTCAAAAATTGAATGCCGCGATTCAACGTATCATTGAAGAAGAGCTAGCCGCAGAGAAAAACAAGAACAACGGGGTCTTTGAACTTACTCCTGCTGGCAAAATAGTGTCCGCTAATTTTGAAAAAAACCAGGGACAACTTCCTTGGCCGGTATTGCGAGGTGTTATCACAGCGCGGTACGGAAAACATGCTCATCCAACTATTCCGGGAATCACCATAGACAACAAAGGGATCGACATTGCCACAGAGCAAAATGCCAGTGTGATGGCCATTTTTGGGGGGAAGGTAACTTCTGTGTTTAGTATCCCGGGGGCGGGACAAAACGTAATTGTAACCCACGGTGCATATAAGACTGTTTATACAAGTCTTAAAGAAGTGAGCGTAAGGAAAGGCGACACAGTAGATGCTCGGCAGAAAATTGGCAGCGTATTGAATCAAAATGACAAAACCGTGGCCCACCTCGAAATCTGGAAGGTAAGCTCCACAGGTGGAGTCCCTCAGGATCCCCAATCCTGGATTCTGAGACAATAAATATTCATCGACTTATGGAATTTGGATTGTGATTGCATCCTATTAGCAGAAACTCATTCAAAACTTAGGTCTATGTACAAATCAATTTCCCTTTTAGTAATTCTAATCTGCCTAGCTGGCGGACTCTCCGCCCAAAGC
>CAZKMC010000054.1:0-2103 GCA_964553485.1 uncultured Comamonadaceae bacterium | reverse complement strand
CAAAGCTTTGGAGAAATCCACGGCAGTATTTCCGATGAAAATGGCTCCCCTCTACCAGGAGCAAATGTGTGGGTAACCGCAGGTGAACGGCAAATCGGCACCATGACGGACATCGATGGTAAATTCAAGCTGAAACCCTTGGCATCTGGGATGTACAATGTTTCAGCCTCATTCATTGGTTATGAACCATTTCTACTGACGGGAGTGAATGTTGACCCGGATCAAATCACTTTCATCAAAAACAAAAAACTCTCCCTTGATGTGAATATGATTCCAGACGTAGTAATTGAAACGTATACAATTCCTTTGATAGATCCTGAAGAGACCAACAAAATGACAATGCTGGCCGCGGATATTGAGCATAGTCCGGCTAGAAAGAACCTTGTTGGCTTCATCGCAAGCATCAGTTCAGAGATTAAATCTAACGAAGATGGCGAGCTATATTTCAGAGGAACAAGGCCTGGATCTGTGCAATACATTGTAGATGGAATGAAAATAAATGGGGCGTTCCGTGGCTTGCCAAGCAGCGGTGTAGGCTCACTATCAGTGTACACTGGTGGTATTCCCGCTAAATATGGCGACGTAACTGGTGGAGTAATTGTGATTGAATCCAAGAATTATTTTGACCTTTATAACCAATGGCTTCATAGCCAGAAATAAATTCAATCCAGTGCATGTTTTTCAAAGAGAAAATTCAAGATCTCAGTGATGAAGTGCTAATAAGCCGCTACCGAAAGAGCGGCAAAGGCAAATGGGTGGGCGAATTGTACAATCGCTACGCCCATTTGGTGTTGGGAGTATGTCTGGGTTATTTCAAGAACAAGCCTGAGGCAGAAGATGCACAAAGTCACATTTTCGAAAAACTGCTCACTGACTTGAAGTCCAAAGAAGTCCAAAAATTTTCGGCGTGGTTGTACGTAGTGGCCAAAAACCACTGTCTTATGGAGTTGAGAAAACGGCAGCCATCTGTTGTGAGGTATCCCAAAGAACCCGCAGAAGAACCGACAGAAGATTTATTATCTACAGAACAAACATTGATTGCTTTGGAGGAGGCAATTGATGATTTGAAACCAGAACAGCAATACTGTGTGCGCATGTTTTATCTGGAAAGAAAAACATACAAAGACATCGCTGAAACCACCACTTACTCTATGAATGAGGTTAAAAGCCATATTCAGAACGGAAAGCGCAACTTGGGTCTGGCAATGAAAAGAAAGGCTGAACAATGAAAAATGAAGATCCAAGATCGTGGCCCAGTGAAGAGGTCATTGGCCGATATTTAAGGGGTAAGGCTTCGCCCGAGGAAACTTACCATGTAGAAAAGACTACCCTTGAACATCCGTTTTTTGCTGATGCGTTAAGAGGGTATGTGGAGTCTGGAGAAAAGCCTAATAAAAAAGACTGGACCCCAGATGGCTCTTTCTTCGAAAGAAAATACAAGGAGCTTCAACGGGGGATAATAATCTCTTTCCTAATTGGTATTGCCGTTTCGGCAATCTACTTGTATCTAGATGATCGAAGTAACGCTGCCATTTATGTGCTGGATAAGGCAAGTACCACGGAAAAAAAGACCGAGAAAGACCCAATTGAATTAGATAATTTCAGAGATGAGACTATTTTGGAGGAAGAAGATGCTAAGGATAGCTCCATGAGCTTCAATGTGGAAGCTCCTGAGCTGAATGATTTTCCTAAAAAAGACGCTTTCGTACGCACCTTCACTGCCCCAGAACCATTGGAGCCTCAACCCACCGAGCTAATCGATTCTACTAAAGAAATTGAAAAGGCCTTGACATTGCGGTCGAATACGGGAAACATCTATCACATAGCTGATTACAAAGTGGTTGACTACCGTGGAATTCGCACTGTTACAACTACATCTACCGAAGTTCTGACTGGAACTCCTGCCGCTCAAAGCGAACACGGTATCCTAGAATCAAGGCCAGTAGTGAAAAGGCAACAGATGAGCTACGTGGATTATTTGGAGAAAACCATGTTCCTATTTGCTCAGGCTAGGTTTAAAGAAGCGCAAGTGCGTTTTGACATTATCCTTAATCATTATCCTAACGATGCAAATGCACTCTTCTATAGTGGCTTGTGCCATTA
>CAZKMC010000053.1:0-12552 GCA_964553485.1 uncultured Comamonadaceae bacterium | reverse complement strand
CGATCTAATCACAATAGACGGAAAGTTATTTTATGTCGATGGAAGCTCAATAAAGAAAATTGTTCTTTTTTCTGGAATTGACTCAAACCAGATTTTTCCTCCTGCTTGAGAAACAATATTTCTAACCATGGCCAATCCAAGGCCCATGCCCGTTGACTTAGTGGTGAAATTGGGTACAAATATTTTGGCCGACTCATCCTCTGGAATGCCAGAACCATTGTCTCGGATCTCCACAAGATGTTTGTTGTCTTTTGTTTTAAGCACAAGCTCGATATGACCATCCCTCTCTACCGGAATTGCTTGGATGGAATTTTTAATCAAATTATTGAATGCCCTCTGCAGCTGTTCTTTGTCCACTAAGACAGCCGGCTGATCAAAGTCTGATTGGTTTTCATATGAGAAAGAAATCTTTGGCGTGTCCTTAAACAAAGCTTTTGCCGCGCGTAATGCCTCGTCGAGATTGACAGACTGAGGTTTCGCCTTGGGCATTTGTGCAAAGTTGGAAAACTCAGTAGCAATATTGGATAAAGTATCAATTTGCTGAATCATGGTTTGGGTGAAGGCCTCTAGGCGTTGGTCAAAGTCTGGCGCACCGTCTTCCCTTGCCCTGCTCAGGTGCTGAACACGAAGCTTCATTGGGGTCAATGGGTTTTTTATTTCATGCGCAACTTGTTTGGCCATCTCTCTCCATGCGCTTTCCCTTTCTGAGCGTGCAAGCATGTCGGCACTTGCCTTTACCTGGTCAACCATGCGGTTGTACTCATTTACCAAGGACCCTATCTCATCTTTACTATTCCACACAAGCGGCTCCGTTTCTTCGCTCAAATTGATATTGTGCATTTTATCCCCGATTTTCTGGAGAGAGCTTGTGATATAGTTGCTTAAGAAATAGGCAAGAAAACTAGCGCCAAGGAAAATCAGAATGTGAGACTGGGTTAATACCACAAAGAATCTCCTTAGTTCACCACTGTCAAGATTACGTTTGTCATATTTCACATTTGTAATCGCAATTGGTTTTCCAAATAAATCTCTGAAATACCAATAAACCAATGAAAACTCATGACCACCAATGTCTTTGTCTATTACGGTTCGTTCATTTCCAGTGGACATTTGTTTAAGAACAGTATAATCCATTTTCATGTCGAAACCCAGGTCATCAAAATTCCTATCGGAAGATGAGATTAAGAGGTTCCCGTTAAGGTCATATATGTTTACGGACAACTGGTGTACTTCAGAAAACTCAACAATTTTTGCGCTGAACAAATTTGGTATTGAGTCTGCGGCTATGTAGTCTCGTTGTTCTTCCAGAAAAAACTTCATGCTCTTCATCAGGGCTGCCTCTTTTCTCTTGAGGCGGTCTTCATTGTATTTGTCGTTTTCCTTTCTGAAGTTATAATACGCCGCGAGGCTTGTGACCGCAAATGATATCACTATGAGCAAGAGCATGCTCAGGTAGATGCGTTGTCGAAGAGTAAGGTGAACCGAAAAATATCGCGTCATGGGGCTGAAAAGTACATTCTTCAAATTGGGTGTCCAAAAGAATGTTTGATCACTTCAAATATTGTGCAAATAAAAAGGGCTTCGTGATCACACGAAGCCCCCATCAATGTCACTGAGATGATTATCCTTTAAGCGCCTCTGCCCCACCAACGATCTCAAGGATTTCGTTAGTAATGGCCGCTTGTCGCGCTTTGTTGTAAGTCAATTTCAATTCCTTGATCAAATCGGAAGCATTATCCGTTGCTTTATGCATTGCGGTCATTCTAGCTCCATGCTCAGATGCTCGGCTATCTAATAATGCTTTGAAAAGCTGCACTTTCAACGAATTAGGAATGATGCGCTCAACAATATCTTCTTTGTTTGGCTCAAAAATATAATCAAGATTAGCAGGCTGAGCACCATGATTTTCCGGTGGTGCTACAGGTAAAAACTGCTCTGTCGTTACAATTTGAACGGCTGCATTTTTAAATGCATTGTACGCGATAAATATGCGATCCCAATCACCAGATTCAAATTGATCCATCAATTCCTGCGCAATTACTGCGGTATTATCGAAAGTCAGGTCGTCCCAAATTCCATGAACATCTTTGCCAAAACCGTCTGCTGTGTAATACTTGGTCTTTTTGAAGATGTCCGCAGCTTTCTTGCCTAAGCTCAGGACAGAAACATTGTGGCCACTAAAATCTTCCTTGGCCATTCTGGTCACTTCCTTGATCACGTTGTTATTGAAACCACCACATAGCCCTCTGTTTGAGGTGATGGCTATAATGAGGGTTTTCTTTCCTTCACGCTGTGCAGAAAATTTCCCCTCAGTGGAATCTAAGCTAGAACTCACGTTCGACAAGATTTCTTGAAGTTTGCGGGCATACGGGCGCATTTTGGTGATCGCGTCCTGAGCTCTGCGCAATTTGGCAGCTGACACCATCTTCATGGCCTGTGTGATTTGTCGGGTCGATTGAACCGACGTAATCCTGCTTCTGACTTCTTTTAATCCTCCTGACATGACGCTTTAATATTATGCGTATTTGCTTGTCAATTCCGCGGCTGCTTTTTCCAAAGTGCCCGTTAGTTCGTCTGTATACTTTCCGGCTTTTAGCTGGTCCAATACATCCTGATGCTTGTTGCGCATATAGCTCAAAAATTCTCCTTCGAACTCCTTCACTTTATTCACCGGCACCTTGCTTAGCAGTCCTTTTGTTCCGAGATAGATAATCGCTACCTGATCTTCCACTCTCATGGGAGAGTTCTGGGCTTGCTTAAGGATTTGCACGTTACGTGCTCCTTTTTCCAATACCGACTTCGTAGCGTCATCTAAATCAGACCCGAATTTCGCAAAAGCTTCAAGCTCACGATATTGAGCCTGATCCAACTTAAGCGTACCGGCCACTTTCTTCATTGATTTAATCTGAGCCGAACCTCCAACACGTGATACTGAGATACCCACATTAATTGCCGGACGAATTCCAGAAAGGAATAAGCTAGACTCAAGGAAGATTTGTCCGTCTGTAATAGAAATTACATTCGTAGGAATGTAAGCAGATACATCTCCCGCTTGGGTCTCAATAATTGGAAGTGCGGTCAAAGAGCCTCCTCCTTTAACGTGTCCTTTCAAAGACTCGGGAAGGTCATTCATGTTGGCTGCAATTTCATCAACCGCAATCACTTTAGCTGCGCGCTCAAGCAAACGAGAGTGAAGGTAGAAAACGTCTCCTGGGTATGCCTCGCGGCCTGGAGGACGACGTAGCAAAAGTGAAACCTCACGATATGCAACCGCTTGTTTTGATAAATCATCATAGACAATCAAAGCAGGGTTACCTGTATCTCTGAAAAACTCTCCAATAGCCGCTCCAGTGAATGGCGCGTAAAATTGAAGTGGTGCAGGGTCTGAAGCAGTTGCTGCAACAATGATTGTATAAGGAAGTGCTCCGTTTTCTTCAAGTGTTTTTACAATACCCGCGATAGTTGAACCTTTCTGTCCAATTGCCACATAGATGCAAAAAACAGGCTCTCCGCGCTCGTAAAACTCGCGTTGGTTGATGATCGTATCAATTGCCACAGTAGACTTACCAGTCTGACGGTCACCAATGATGAGCTCACGCTGACCTCTTCCAATTGGAATCATTGCGTCAATCGCCTTGATTCCTGTTTGAAGTGGTTCGTTTACTGGCTGACGATAAATAACCCCTGGTGCTTTACGCTCCAAAGGCATTTCGAAAAGTTCGCCTTCAATCGGTCCTTTTCCATCAATCGGCTCTCCTAGGGTATTTACAACACGGCCTAACATTCCATGACCAGCTTTCACTGATGCAATGGTGCGTGTGCGTTTCACATTTGAACCTTCTTTCAAATCTCCTGTAGGGCCTAACAATACAACACCTACGTTATCTTCTTCCAGGTTCAACACGATTCCACGTACACCACTCTCGAACTCAACGAGCTCGCCTGATTGTACATTAGAAAGGCCGTAAACACGGGCGATACCATCTCCGAGTTGGAGTACTGTGCCTACCTCTTCCAATTCAACGGCGCTTTTTACACCGGCTAATTGTTCTCTAAGGATTGCAGAAACCTCTGCTGGTTTTACTTCAGCCATATTGACTTTTCTTTGTGGTCTTTACAGACCTAATTTTATGATCCCTTTTAGCACTTAATGAGTGCGTTCAGCGAAAGTTCTTCTCAGTTGGCGGAATTTGGTGCTTACTGAAGCGTCCACCATACGATCGTTTACTTTCAGTACAAATCCACCCAAAATCTCTGGATCAACCGTTTCAGTGAGTTCAACCTCTCCTTTACTCCAGCCTTTTACCAAGCTCAATAATTCTGAGCGAAGATCATCTGTAAGAGGTGTTGCTGTAATTACTGACGCAGATTGGATGTTTTTGGTTTCCTTGACCATCTGAACATATGCATCTGCTATTTCACCCAGCAGTCCTTCTCTACCCTTGCGGGTAATAAGGAGCATAAATTGAGAGGTAAGTCCACTTACTTTGCCTTCGAAAATGGATTTGAGAATTGCCTCCTTTTTATCAGAATTGACAATTGGGCTTTTGAGCAGTAATCCTAGCTCACGGTTGTCAAGAACCGTTTTGCGGACCAACTCCATGTCTTCGAAACAAGCATTAACCGCACCTTGCTCATTAGCAAGTTCAATCAAGGCTTTTGCGTACCGGATGGCTGCTTTTGTGTTCCTCATTTGATCCTTAATTCAAGTCGGCGTCCTTCACTAAAGAATCAACCAATTGTTTCTGGTTTTCATCGTTAGCTAGATGGCCACGAACTACTTTTTCGGCAATGTCAATTGAAAGCGATGCGACTTGGTTTTTCAACTCATTCATTGCTGAGGCTTTTTCGTTTTTGATAGCTTCCCTAGCGGATTCTACCAAACGATCACCTTCGGCCTTGGCTTTCGCTTTGGATTCAGCAATAATTGAATCTCCCATGTCGCGAGCCTCTTGCATAACGCGTTCGCGTTCTTGACGAGCCTCTTTGATCATTTTCTCGTTGTCTGACTTCAAGTTCGTCATTTCCTGACGAGCCTTTTCAGCCTGACGCAACGATTCTTCAATTGTCTCCTCGCGTTCACGCAAACCCTTGAGAATTGGTCCCCAAGCAGCTTTACGAAGTATAAGGAGGACAATAATAAACGCCAAAGACGCCCAAAAGACCGTGCCTATTTCAACTGTTAATAATCCACCCATTGTTTAATGGTATTATTGGTTTGTGTCTTCTCCCCGTTGTGTGGCTTATGCCAATGCAACAAGCAAGCAGATGATCACGGCAAATAGTGCAACACCCTCTACAAGTGCAGCTGCCACAATCATGTTAGCGCGTAGTTCACCTGTAGATTCAGGCTGACGTGCCATTGCCTCTAGGGCAGATCCGCCAATGCGTCCAATTCCAATTCCAGCTCCAATAGCTGATGCACCCGCGCCTATTCCTGCAAGGCCGGCGTTCATTGATTCGAGCAATACTGTCAGAAGTTCCATTTGTGTAACCTGTTTTGTTATTTATAAATGCTTAATGGTGTGCCTCTTGGGTTGCGTCACCGAAATAAAGCGCCGCAAGAAGCGTAAATACATATGCTTGTAAGAAAGCCACTAGTAATTCAATGAAAAACATGAACACCATAAAAAGAGTGGCTCCAACTCCAACTCCAAATCCTGCCGCTACTGCATCTCCTTGTTTTCCAAACAAGATGACCAAACTCACAAAGGCAAGAATTACGATGTGCCCTGCAGCAATGTTTGCTGTAAGACGCACCATCAATACCGCAGGCTTAATAAATACCTGGGCAAATTCAATTGGTACGAGGATAAATTTAATAGGCAATGGCACTCCGGGAGGCCATAAAATGTGACCCCAATAATGCTTGTTCCCGCTCACATTGGTAATCACAAACACGATGAAGGCAAGCACAATCGTAATACTGAGCGTTCCTGTAATGTTGAACCCTCCAAGAAATGGCACTAGACCAAGTAGATTACACATCCAAATGAAGAAAAATACTGTCAATAAAAATGGTGTGTACCGGTCCGCTTTTTTAGCTCCAATTGAAGGAATAGCAACCTCATCACGAATGAAAAGAATGAGCGGCTCCATCAAGTTTTGAACGCCTTTTGGCGCTTGGCCTTTTCTTTTGGTGTATCCTTTTGCGGCAGTCCTAAAGATGATCACCATCAGCGCGAGGATTAACATTAATCCAAAAACAGACTTGGTGATAGAAAAGTCTAAGGGTTTTTCACCCAAGGAGGCGCCATCGGTGTCTGCATAATAGATCTTTTCATGATCCAACACATAGGTGTTTCCAGTAGACTCGCTGGTATAAGGCTTTGCGTGGTGATGCTCATCTACGAATTGACTAGACATGAACACGTCAATTCCATTGTTTGTATATAGAATTACCGGCAGGGGTACTGAAATGTCTCCAACGAAGTGAATGCTGTGCGCATCGGCAATGTGGTGGGCAATCATCTCTCCGGCATTGAATTCGCCAGATGCCGATTCCGAGGCCCCAGAGTTGAGGGGCAACAAGAATCCCGCTACTAAAACGGGAATGTACAGAAGGTTTGCTTTCCAATTCATTTTCAAGTACTTCAACAAAACGGGAATAAAACCCGCCTGAAAAATCGGTGCAAAGGTAGTCATTAATTTATGCTGAAGAAATGCAAAACGTATTTTTTTCGGGGAGTTGAAAAACCAGCCTCAGCTAGGTCTGAATTTGTTTGACGACATGCCGGATAAGCACCAAGGTAAAGGCCGAATAAATCACCAAAATTGAGACCGCTAATTCCAGTTTATGTGGTTTGTCAAGTAAAATCGTGGCCAGAGCAACTCCCATGGCTGCAAACAATTTGATCGCGATGGTGCCGGTAAATGCCGTTACAAATCGCTGGGGGCTCTTGGCGTTCGCTTTTTGGAGCTGGTTATAAAGGAACTGGTTGAGCAGTGCAAAAAAGACTACGATTATTGCCACTACTGATGGAAGTTCTGCCTTTCCGCTGTAATTGACGGCGAAAAACAAAACGATTAATCCTGCCGCGGCGCCTATATTAGCCCAGCGAAATGCCTTGTGTATCATGATTTCATTAAGTCCTTAATGACATAATAAATGGCTGCAAAAACACCAATCAATGCAAATAGAATGGTGAGCCAAGGAGTTGTATTCTGAATCTTTTCGTCCAGATAACGGCCAAGCCACACTGCTCCGCCAATTGTAATAGCCATTGTAAAGGCTAGGCCGGAATAGCGCAAAACCGCGTTAGGCGGTCCGCTCTTCTTTTTGGGCTTCTTGTCTATCACCTTGTTTGATGTCTTTGACTTTAGTTCCCATGTAGCATGTCCCGGTCATTTCTGCTCCTGGCTCAATTGAAAGTTGGCCATAGAATACTTCGCCTTCCACAGCGCTGGCAGCCTTCAATGAAAAAAGTTGTTCTACGGTCACTTTGCCTTTCATTTTACCTTCAACGTCGCAATTCTGACAATTCACCGTTCCATCTATGCTTCCCGATGGGCCAACAACAAGACGGCCGCTTGTAGTCAGGTTGCCTTCAAACTTTCCGTCAATGCGAATATTGCTTTCACAGGAGATGTCTCCCTGAAATGCAGTGCCTTCAACAATTCGGTTGATAGACCTTTCTTGTGGGTTCTCAGTGTTTCTAGCCATTTTATTTATTTTATCTCGGAACATCAATCAGAATGTATATTGATTATTGAAAAAGGCAACATAAGCCTCAAGTTCCTTGGTTTTAAAAAGGGTGACGTAATTGTCTTTTGAAATCAAAATTGTTGTAAATCCAGACTTGTTAATGTCTGTAAGCTCTTTTTCGTTTCCAGTAAAAGTACGATAATAGTCTTGCGCGTCTTCAATCCTATTGAAGGTCTTAACCAATATCACTTGATTGTTTTTATCCAACAGGTTGGATGATATTTTCAATGCTCCGGTTTGGAAATAGGCCTTATTGAAATCTGAAATCGTGGCCTTCATCTCGTTGACATTCCCCTCAGAAACTGGGTAAATCAAGGCAAAGTAGTGCTTTGCGGACATGTTTGTCTGGAAAAGCTCTTGATTTGGCACCTCATCCTTGATGTCTTCGGGCTGTTCAATCACTTGTTCGCCTTGGTTCAATTTCTTCAGGATGTTTTGGGCAAATGTCGCCTCTTCAGTGTCTGGGCAGCCTGAGATTACTTCCTGCAGCTCCTTCTTGTAGTTCTCATCCATTCTCGCAAATGCATCGAGGTTTCCTACGGCAAAAGCTTTGAGTATTCTGTACTTACATAAGAGGTGGTTGTCTGGCTCTTCGGCCAAGACCCTAGTGGACTCATTGATAACGTCTTGATACTGGCGGTAATTATAGGCCTGATATAACTCCCCATAAGCTTCCTCGGCGCGAGCCTGCTCCAATTCAACAATATCCTGATAGTCTGGATTTTCAACAAGAATAGCCCACTCTGACCCCGGATAAAGATTCAATATTATTTGTGCCCAATGTCCGCTATTACACGTTCCACAAAAAGGGTTTGTGTATGCCTGTTCCTGCTCTCGAAACAGATATGTCCTGTAAAGTTGGTAATAGGTGGTGGGGTGGAAGTCACTGTCTTCAAAACGATTGGTAAGCACTTCCCATTTCTCCGTGGCGTTGTCTAGGTCTTCTAATTTCTCTTTGTAAACAACACCAGCATTGTAATATGCTTCCGCCAACCTTGAATTACTTTCGGTTCTTCTGGCTTCATCACAGGGAAGGTTTGCCAACAGTTCTTCCACTGTTGGTAGTTGGTCTTCAATGTTATCCGTTTTTGGCTTTTCCTCAACTATGCTCTCAACCGTTTCATCTGTCTCGTTAAAAGACTGCTGCAGCTTGTTGCCTCTTCTCCAGTTATCTTCCAGCGGCCTGTCTCCCCAAGAGTCTTTAAAATTCTGTTGGCCAATTGCTTTGAGCTGCGGGTTATAGGGCCAAAATTGCCCTACTCCACCTGGCCCCTCAGCAGCCGCTAACTCTGCCAAAAGTCTTTCTTTTTCAGCCTCTTTGGCCTCTAATTCAGAGCGGATGGCGTTGATAATGCCTTGGGCCTTGATGACCCTGTCTACCTCATCCAGATCACAAATACGCTGAACACTGTCTTCATAATAAATTACATCAAGGTTCTCTACTAAGTCAGTGAGGCTTTCTGCCTTGTTCTTGATGTCATTGTAACGTGGGTGCAATTCATCAATATTGTTGAATGTGCTGTCATAATAAGCTTGTGCGGTTGGATAAATTCGATCGTCCAAATAAAGATCGGCTAGCTTCAGAAAAGACTTCACCTTTTGCTTTTTGTTGGTCGTATTGGCATCAAGAGATTCCTCCAAATAGGCAATTCCCTGATCGCGATTGCGCTCTTCAAGTTCTATGGTTGCAAGTGCGTAATAGATTTGATCTTTGTATTCAATGTTCTTCTCATCTTTCAGCATTTTGAAAAGACGTTCTTTGATTACACTAGAGTTTCCTCCCTTTCTGTCAAACGCCATGGCCTGGTTGATCCTTGCGTAGAATTCCATTTCATACGTCGGTCGCAGTGTAAGCACGGTTTCATAAAGGTCAATTGCTTCCTGGCTTTTATTAAGGGCTTGGTTGATCTGGGCAAGGATAAACGTAGGCCTCGCTTTCTCTTTTTTCTTTTTGATATACCTCAGCGCGTACTCCAACTTCTCTTTGGCCTCTTTTAAGTCGCCCTGTCTAATGTGAAAGTCTGCATAGGTCAAATACACGTCTGCTAAAACCTCGTCTTCAAGCCCTTTCATCTGGCTTGCCTTGAGGAGCATGTTTTTGGATTTGGTGTATTGCTGTCTTTCAAGGTATGTGCGCGCTAGCCAGGTGCTGCTTTTGGCTTGCATTTCATCTTCTTTGTACTTTCTTGAAACAAACAAGAAGAGCTCTTCTGCTTTGAAATAATTCTGCTTATAGAAATAAGCCACACCAATAAGCAAGTAGTTGTCATCAATCCACTTGTTCAATTCAGGGCGTTTCATTGCTTTTTTATTCCTGCCTGCGGCCTCCATGTTGTGCCTTTCAATAACCCTGGAGCTCTTTTCAATTGTCCGCTCCATTTGAGGGTAGATGGTTTGTGCTGTCGCTTCATCGCCATACACAAACACCGGAAGAATCTCATCATAATCTTCCTTGAAGTTCTTTTGAAGTGTTGCTCTTCCCTCTTTCAAAGATTCCTTTGCATAGAAATAGCCGTTGTACTTTGCGGTTGTATTATGAAAGACACGATACGCAAAGCCATCTTTCCGAGTTGTGCAGGAAGAAATGATCAACAGGCATAATCCTGCAAGCAAGAAAGCGTTATATGTTTTGGTATGTTTCAAACAGTCTATTTCAGCGTGCGCGATAGTAGAACTACAAAGACGCAAAATTATTTTATTTTTTCGACTGTGATTGGTTATGGCCCTCAGGTCTTGTCCAGCTTTCTCATATTTGCACAAAACCACGCCTCGTGAGCCCAGCTAAAAAAAAGAAGAAACTCATCCGTAGACTGCGCAGTACCTATCGTCTCTCCATTTTAAAAGAGTCGAGCTACGAAGAACAGCTTTCAATTTTATTGACACCATTAAATGTTATTTTATTGGTGGTGGCCCTTTTCGTTTTTGCTGGTGGATTGGTCTATGTGGTGGTTGCTTTGACTCCTGCGAGAGAATTTTTAGTGCCGGGTTACGTAGATGAACAACATCGTGAAGACGCTCGCTACGCCAGGCAGGTGGCGGATTCTCTGAAACAACGGCAGGTGCAAATGGACGACTATCTACTGATGGTAAGTATGGTCCTGCGGGGTGAAATTACCCCAGACAGTCTAGAAATCGAAGAATCGTTGGCCGTGAACCGTGCAGCTCTCGATTCTGCCATTTCAAAGCAAGATTCGGCATTAAGGGCTCGAGTGGCTGAAGAAGATCGATTTGCGTTAAACCGGGCGGCAAATTCTAAACTATCCGGAAACCGATCGCGTACATTTTTATTCAAACCCCTCGAAGGAACACTTTCTTCTGAATTTGATGCTAACATCCAACATTTCGGAATTGACCTTGTGGCGCCTGCTCAAAGTATGATCCGAAGCGTGCTAGATGGAACAGTATTAATGGCTTCATATACCTCAGACGGGGGTCACGTCATTGCCATACAGCATGATTATGATTTGGTCTCTGTATACAAGCACAATTCCTCGCTTTTGAAAATAGTTGGAGACCGGGTTAAGGCCGGCGAATCTGTAGCTATCATTGGAAATACCGGAGATCACAGCGATGGTCCGCACCTACACTTTGAGCTCTGGGAAGGGGGCATTCCGGTAAACCCGCAAACGTACTTTACCTTTGATCAATAGGTTTTTTTGCTTCGCGAGGAATGGGCAAACACCTTCGCATTTGCACACACTAATGCTAGGAAACGCGAGGTAATTCTCCTCGGCCAGAGGCCAAACCACACGCTTACTCTACCAATTCAATATTGAAATCAACCAACTCCACAAATTGCTGAATGCGCTCATCTATTTGGTCAGTGGTCAAGTTTTCCAGATTGGCCGTTCCGAATTTTTCACAAGTAAACGAGGCCATGGCGCTTCCGATGATGACGGCACGCTTCAGGTTTTCAAAACTCAAATCATCGGTGTGGGCAAGGAATCCGATGAACCCTCCCGCAAAAGTATCTCCCGCTCCTGTAGGGTCCATAATGTCTTCCAGAGGTAGGGCTGGTGCAGAAAAAACATTGTTTCTGTCGAATAATAAGGCGCCATGCTCTCCTTTCTTGATAATCAAAAAGCGAGGTCCCATGTCAAGAATTTTGTGAGCCGCCTTTACCAATGAGTATTCACTTGTAAGCTGGCGAGCCTCCTCATCATTGATTGTTAGCACATCAATTCTTGAGATAACCTTTGCCAGGCTTTCCATAGCAATGTCCATCCAGAAATTCATGGTATCCAGCACCACCAACTTGGGGCGCTTCTCCATCTGATCCAACACACTGATCTGAACAGCAGGGTCCAAATTTCCCAACATGAGATAATCAGCATTTTTTGCATGCTGCGGAACAACTGGTGTAAAATCTGCCAAAACGTTCAGTTCGGTAGTGAGTGTGTCTCTGGTATTGAGGTCATAATGGTATTTTCCAGCCCAGAAAAAAGACTTTTCACCCGCTTTTATCTCTAATCCGTCAAGGCCAACTCCTCTTTTCTTTAGGTTTTCAAGAAAATCTTGGGGAAAATCATCGCCAATTACAGACACCAACTCAATGTCTTTTGTGAAGTAAGAAGCGGCCATAGCGATATAGGTAGCGGCTCCTCCTACAATTTTGTCTGTTTTTCCAAAGGGTGTTTCGATAGCATCGAAGGCAACTGTTCCAACCGTAATCAAACTCATGATAAAATTTTGCCGCAAAGATATTGCTTAATTTTAACAATTGGTGTAATATTGCACTCCCGAAATCGGAACTATTTTCAGAACTCGGGATAAAATTCCTCCTTAGCTCAGCTGGTTAGAGCATCTGACTGTTAATCAGAGGGTCCTTGGTTCGAGTCCAAGAGGAG
>CAZKMC010000052.1:7615-12583 GCA_964553485.1 uncultured Comamonadaceae bacterium | reverse complement strand
AGGCAAACGGCGGCAAAGTGTATACCACAGAACATGTATTGGCTTCGCTGTATGGATGTCAAGTAGACAATGCCTTGATTCAACTGGACGGACCTGAGGTGCCAATCATGGACGGCAGTGCTAAAGTCTTTGTTGAAGGAATTGAAAAAGTTGGATATACCTCCCAAGATGCCGACCGTGAATATTTTGTATTAAAAGAAAACATCGCCTTCGAAGACACTGAAAAAGGCGTAGAAATGTTAGCCGTGCCAACCAATGGAGGCGAGTTTCGTTTGACAGTGATGGTGGACTACAAGTCTCCAGTGCTGGGAACCCAACATGCCAGCATGTATAACATGGACGAATTCATACCTGAAATATCTAAATGTCGAACCTTCGTTTTTTTGAAAGAGGTCACACAACTAGCTAAAAACGGCTTGATCAAAGGAGGTGACTTAGACAACGCAATCGTTTTAGTAGAGAGAGAATATTCGAATCAGGAACTAGATGAAATTGCTGCATTAGTTGGAAAAGATCGCAGAGATGTTAAAGTGGATCACACAGGTGTATTAAACACCGTCAAACTTCATTTTGAGAACGAACCTGCCAGACACAAGCTACTTGATATAGTAGGAGACTTGGCCCTTGTAGGTCATTTCATTAGAGGACATATTTTAGCGGCCAGACCAGGGCATGCAGGAAATGTAGCTTTTGCTAAAGTGCTTAAGGATTTAATTAAAAAGGAGCGCACCTGCCCTCCCAAATTCGACTTGAACAAAGAGCCCTTAATGGATATAAACCAAATTTCAGCACTCCTGCCACACCGCTACCCTTTTTTACTGGTGGACAGTGTATTGGAAATGGATGAAAATAGCATTACCGGTGTGAAAAATGTGACGATGAACGAGCCCTTCTTTCAGGGTCACTTCCCAAATAACCCTGTAATGCCAGGTGTGCTTCAAATTGAAGCAATGGCACAATGTGGTGGGATATTTGCGTTAAGCAGTGTTGACGAACCAGAGTTTTACTCAACCTATTTCATGAAAATTGACAAGGTCAAATTCAAGAAGAAAGTACTTCCTGGTGACACCGTTGTCTTCAACTTAAAACTAGAGTCACCGATACGCAGAGGTTTAGTTCACATGAGTGGAAAAGCGTATGTTCGGGGACAGGTTGTTTCAGAGGCTGAAATGCTTGCCCAAATTATCAAAGACAAAGTTTAACAGACTGCCAATATGATTTCATCACTTGCCGATATACATCCAAATGCCAAAATCCAAGAGGGTGTTGAAATTGGATCTTTTACGAGTATTTCAGGTGATGTAGAAATTGGAGAGGGCACATGGATTGGTCCCAATGTAACTATCATGGATGGTGCCCGCATCGGTAAAAATTGTAAAATTTTTCCTGGAGCTGTAATTAGTGCTATTCCCCAAGATTTGAAGTATAGCGGGGAACGAACTACCACTGAAATTGGAGACTTCACTACAATACGTGAATGTGTAACCGTCAACAGAGGAACAGAGGACCGAATGAAAACTACAGTTGGGTCACAATGTCTGCTTATGGCTTACGTCCATGTGGCTCATGACGTGTTGATCGGAGATCATTGCATAATTGCAAATAGTGCAAACATAGCAGGGCATGTGGTGGTTGAAGATTGGGTGGTGATTGAAGGAGTAGTAGCTATTCAGCAGTTTATTCGTTTAGGTCAACACAGTTTCATAGCTGGCGGAAGTTTGGTTCGAAAGAATGTGCCTCCGTTTGTTAAAGCTGCCAGAGAGCCATTGACTTTTGCCGGGGTCAATTCGATTGGTCTTAGAAGACGAGGCTTCGCAAATGAAGCCATTAGCAACATCGAAGATGTTTACCGCACGCTCTATATCCACAATAGCAATTTGTCTCAGGCCTTGAAAGCCGCAGACATGGAGTTGCCGCAATCTTCTGAAAAAGAACTTATCCTGGAATTCATCCGCGAATCAGACAAGGGGATTATTCGAGGGCCAGTTTAAATGGACATTGAACTATCGAATATCGGGAGAAGATTCCAACGGACTTGGATATTCAGAAATGTAAACTTCCAATTTCCTTCTGGCTCTCATTCCATTATTACCGGGTCAAATGGATCTGGAAAATCAACCCTCCTTCAAATTATTTCCGGTTTTCTAGGAGCCTCTGAAGGAAATGTGATCTACACCCTTCAAGGCAAAGAAGTCTCACCTGACGAAATACCCCTAAATGTCAGTTTTGCAGCTCCGTATCTAGATCTATTTGAAGATTTATCACTCAAGGAATCCATCGAGTTTCACATGACATTTCGAAAAAGTCATTTCCCCATGGATACTCATGAATTCATTCAACTTTTGGAGTTAACCCCACACGAGAATAAAGCCTTGCGCTATTTTTCATCTGGAATGAAACAACGAGTAAGGCTTGGATTAGCGATACTATGTGAAAGTGATATTCTTTTGCTGGATGAGCCAACTTCCAATCTCGATAAAAATGCAGTTCTGTGGTACAGAAATATCCTAGAAAAGTATAGTCAGAATAGAACAGTAATTGTCAGCACCAACTCAAATACAGACGATTATCTAAAAACTGATTTTGAATTGGTTGTAAATAACTAGCGTCCCTTTCAAATACTTTTTCGACTACTTTTTGAACCTTTTGTATTGAATTGCGTAAGCCATCTTGAAAACAACACTAATTCAAGATGCAAGTAATCAAGCGCACCTCTACATTCCTCTTCCTTTTGGCCATTTTTATTGGCATACAAAGCACATCATACGCTTTGAATGAAGGTTGTGTCATTCACCAAACATTTGGTCCAGAGAAAACCCTAATCCGTCATGGATATATCGCACAAACCTTTGTGCCTTGTTCCGATGGGAGTTTAGACTATCTCACTTTATATCTGAACTCACTGGACAAAACCTCCTTTAGTACCTATTTGGAGATTTTTGAAGTTTCGCAAGGAGTTGCTAAAAGTTTAGGAAAACAACAAGTAGTTATTCCCGGAACTGATCAAGAGCCTCAGGTAAGATTGTGGTTAGCAGATGACATTGAATTAAAAGCAGGTCTACAATACATGCTTGAATTACACGCATTAGAAGGAAGTGCATTCCAAGTTCACTATTCACGTGAAGATGAATATGGCAGCGGACAACTGTTCCGCAACGGATTGCGTTCTGGTGGCGACATGGCTTTTGAACTTGGAATTCGGAATAAAGTTCAGATTGCCAATAATCCAAAATCATTTTTTACAATTAAATCCCCAGATCGCGCTCCAGACCCATGTGAAATGAAGCAACTTGTTGACGACTTTGAATTTGTTTTTGAAGAAGACACGCCATTGCAAAGTTTCACAGCGTGCTTCGGCATGGAAGTAAGTGGAATTATGATTAAATATGTTTCTGAAATAGTCCGTGAAGGAAGAGTTTATTTCTACCGATGGAATGAAGAATCTATGCAGGAAGCTATGCAATTGGATATTCTACTTCCAATTTCAGACGGAGATTGGACAAGTATCGAACTCCCATATGAAATAGAATTTGAAAGTGGCCAAGTCTATGCGTTTGAGTTGGAACTTGAACAAGGTCACCCTTTTATAATGTACGGAAGTAATCAAGGATCTTATTCTGGTGGTGAGCTCATCACTTCAAATTACGTAGCTGATTTAGACTTGGCTTTTACTCTGAATTTCAATGAGGTTCCTGAGATAGTAACAGGTACATTTCTACCAATGGAACCTTCTGTAGATTGCCGATCCGGTGTTACATCTTACAACGGTGAACTTCAAGTAACTAACGGACAACTCATTCAACGATTTGTGCCATGTGACAATGGAGAGCTTCAAGTAGTTCAACTACCTGTAGATTACCTAAATTCACTAGATGGAGTTTGCACCTATAAAGTCCTTGGATCAAACGGTGAAGCAAAATGGCATGGCTCTTTTACGCAGGATGACGTTGAAATGGGTGTGCTAACACTTAGCGGAGGCGCAATTCCCGTAATTGAGGAATTAACATACTCACTCGTTATAATGGTGCCAAATGGTGAAGAGATAGTGTTCTATACAAATAGCAACGGAGAAGAATTTCCTGGAGACTTAGTCTATAACCAAGTAGGTCAAACAAAAGACCTATGTATCTCAGTTGGCATTGACACTTTCGAATTTGACTTTGAAGAAGCAGAAGCTAGCCGCGAAACCATTCGCTTGAGAGCTTATCCAAATCCTTTTACCTCTCAATTCTCAGTTTCATTGATTGGAGAAGCAGAAGGAACAGGTGTACTTTCTCTCTATAACTTTCTTGGACATGAGATTTATCGTGCTCCGATAGAAGACATTCGATCAATTCAAAACTGGCAGGTATTACCTGGAGACGATTTGATGCCTGGGTACTACACTTTAAGGTTAGAATATGGCGATCAAGTAGTTCTTGAAACCTTGATAAAACGCTAAAAGAAATTGAACTCTTTTAAAAGGTCAGCAAATGCTGGCCTTTTTTTATGTCTGATGTTCAGCTCTGAACAAATCGTTGATGTTTTTTACAGGGGCAAATGTCTCCGAGGGTACTTCAATAAACACAGTCAACCAATCCGCCATTGCTCCATTCCATAACCCAGGATGTTCCAGTGCCTTTAGTACTTGACCTTCAGAATATTTTGTAGAAACAAAGGACGTCGTAGGATTTACAAATTCAGTCAAATCAAGCGAATTTCCTTCAGAATCTGTTGGCAAACACACAATGTCAACCGGATTAAAGTGGCTACTTGAATTCAATGCTTTTAATTGTTGGGCGTCATCTTGGTCAATTTGACTTTTTTCTACAATTTGAACTCTTTCATTTCCAGAATTATCTTTTACCCAATATGGCCCTCCGCCAGGCTCACCGGCATTCCTGACCATGCCACAGACACGAATTGGTCTTTGTAAGAACAGAGAAACTTCCTCGCGAAGCAAACCAAAAGCACCATCAAATTTTACGG
>CAZKMC010000052.1:4060-7605 GCA_964553485.1 uncultured Comamonadaceae bacterium | reverse complement strand
ACGGAAAACAAATTCTGGACCTGTGACTTAATGGCATCTAGATCTGCAGATTCCATTTGTAATTGCCCAATTAATTCTTTTCTAAGATCATTCAAATAGAGTGCATATCCGGCCAAAACCATCTTATGTTGAACCATTTGTGCTTGGCGATTTTCAGGAAGAATATTGTCAATGTTTTTGATGAAAATCAAATCTGAGTCAAGTTGGTTCAGGTTTTTAATCAAAGACCCATGACCGCCTGGTCTAAATATCAATCTATCATCCTCATCTCGAATTGGAACATGGCCTTCATCTACTGCAATAGTATCAGAATCAGTAGATTGAACTGAATAACTCAATCTAAATTCAGTCTCATTTTCAAACATGTATTTGCGGGCATTCAGAAAATTCTCAATGGCTTTCTGAGCATGACCGGAAACCGTAAAGTGGATATTTGTAACTCCCCCCACTGAGACGTAGGATTTGGATTCCGCTAGATGTTCTTCGAAAGCTGTCCGAACGTGATCTAGATATTTATGAAAAGGAATGAGCCCTTTGGGAGACTCCCCATATCCAAGTCCATTAGATTCCAGGATCAACTCATTTATTTTGAACCAATTATTCTCTTTTATCAATTGTTTCAAAGACAAATTATGTGCTGTAAAGCAATCAGATAGAAGGTCTAAGAAGGGAAGGTCTTGGAAAGATTTTTTGAAAGCATTGACCAAAGAAGCAAAAGAAGGGTCATCCCAAGCATATAAATGCTTGAACATGCGAGTTGCTGCTCCTGAAGCTGGAATAAACTTGATAATCTTACGTGATGGGCTATCCTGCTTATATTTCGCGATGAACTTATCGCGTTGTTCCGTATCCAACTTAAGTATGCCATCTCCAAGAGTACAAGGCCGCTCTACAGTGAGTGAACCTTTGTTGTTGGTGAATACCTTAAGTTGACGATTGATTTCCTCAACACTGATTTGTTTTTCACTTAGTTGATTCAAATCCTCTGCGCTCAAATGCATCTTTCAGCTCTTTAGGGGCAAAATAACAAAAGCCGCTCCAAAGAGCGGCTTTATTTCTGTTTGTTTTTAATGAATTTCTTAAGCTGCCGATTGTGAATTCAAAAGCATTTGAAGTTGTACATAGACCGCAGCGCAGTCTGATTTCACCTGGCTTACTAAAGATACAAGTCCTTCATTGTTCTGATGTTCTTTTGAGTCCTTTTCAATCTTTATAATTCGTTCTTCCATATCCCTAAGTCCCAGCATGGCTATACTCGACTTTGCCTTATGGGCAAGAGGGTGTAAAGCGAAAAAATCTTTGTTTTGGACACAGATTTCCATCTCATTTATGTAGTTGGGGACTTGCTCCAGAAAAAGCTGGATAATGTTGTGTATCATCTCCTGATTGCACTGAAAAATTTGATTCAGGTACGACAGGTCATACAACTGCTCGTTGGTACCAGTAGTCATTGCGTTAGCTTAAAGGTTAGTTAGGTGAGTAAGTATACTCGGTATTAAGTCAAAAAGTTACACTAACCGTTGCGCTTATATCACTTGAAAGTTTGTAGGATAGGCCCTCGGACCTGAGTAAGAAAATGCCTGCTGTTTTAGTTCACCAACGGAAATGACTCCGTGGCATCTGAACAAACCTTGGAAAGGAATTCCAATAGGTTAATCGGTTCTCCTTGAGATGGGTGAACTTGATAATTGAATCTTGCATTCAATCTGCACACACCAAATAGTTGCAAAAATAATAGAAGGCTATTTTCTGCAGGATACAATCCATGAATTCTAGAATGATCTTCATACATAATCACAAGTGACGGACAATCAGCGGTACCTTCATTGAATGCATCAGCAAATGATTTGTCTTCACGTATGTAAAGTACTTCTAAAGATTGGAGCTCATCAAGTAGTTTGAACACGCATGAATTGTCGCGTTCATATGAGTTGAGCAATAGAATTCTAGGACTTTTTAAGGGCGGTGTCATGGTTTTGTTCTTGGGTGTATAAAAACAAATACACACTCATATACGACCAAATGTGGATTACGGTTTCCCAACAACACTTGAATTTGTACTTTTAGCGCAAAGACTACCTGTTAAATGAGAAACGTATTGGTAACTGGCGGGGCGGGATTCATTGGTTCACATACCGCTGTAGAGCTCGTGAATGCAGGATTTAACCCAATCATACTTGATGATTTTAGCAACTCCAATCCTAATGTGATTGCCCAAATAGAAAAAATCATACAAAAAACTTTAAGGGTTTACAAAGGGAATTGCACTGATTCGCAAGTTCTAAGGAAGGTCTTTGATGATGTTCAAGATATCTATGGAGTTATTCACTTTGTGGCTTTTAAGGCCGTTGGAGAGTCTGTGGAACATCCTCTTTTGTACTATCAAAACAACATTCAATCTCTTTTGGCACTTTTGGAAGTGATGGAGGAAAGAAAATCAACGCGGCTCGTATTTTCTTCTTCTTGCACAGTATATGGCCAGCCTGCTATCATACCTGTAACTGAAGAAACCCCTTGGAGTGACGCAGAATCTCCCTACGGATATACGAAGCAGGTTGGAGAAAGAATCATTCAAGACGTAGTTGCAGCTTCTGAATTTATGGGAGCAGCTTTGCTGCGTTATTTCAACCCTATTGGTGCGCACCCTTCCGGGCTTATTGGTGAACTTCCAAATGGAACTCCAAACAACCTCGTGCCCTATATCACCCAAACTGCTGCAGGTCTTCGAGATACGCTGACGATCTTCGGAAAAGACTATCATACTCCGGATGGAACCTGTGTTCGTGACTATATTCACGTAGTTGATTTGGCCAAAGCCCATGTGGCTGCTATCAATTGGTTAGCGGACAAATCATCTGTTTGTGAAACGTTCAATTTAGGGAGTGGGCAAGGAAATTCAGTTTTAGAAGTGGTCAAATCCTTTCACCAAACTACAGGGCAAGACTTGAATTTTGAATTTGGCCCAAGAAGACCAGGCGATGTTGAACAAATTTATGCTAGCCCTGCGAAGGCCAATGAAGTGCTTCAGTGGAAAACCGAGTTAAGTCTGGAAGAGGCGCTCAAAGACGCTTGGAATTGGCAAAAAAACCTTGAGAATCTATGAAACACTTGATTCTAATAGCCGCCTGTCTTTGTTGTCTTCTGTCTGTAGCTCAAACAAACAATAAGCGACAAGGACCTTTGAACGCTCCTGTTAGTCAAGATCGCTTCTTGATTGACTTTCATAATGACTTTTTCTTGGAGCCCGCTCCAGGAATGAAGATAAACCCATACTCACCTGGTTTTAATGCAAGCATCATGTATGATTATCCTTTCGGCAACAGCCCAATAAGCTTCGCTTGGGGATATGGCTTCAGCTCTTTCAACATTCATCATAACGGCGAATTTGACCGTGATTCACTAAACAACGGTTTTGTCATATTCCAGGCATATTCGCCCGGGTATTCCTATAAAAAGAACAAGCTCAGCGCCAATTATCTGGAGGTGCCTATCGAGTTCAGGGTTAGAACCAAAGGGAAAAACAACTTCAAATTATACCTTGGAGC
>CAZKMC010000052.1:0-4050 GCA_964553485.1 uncultured Comamonadaceae bacterium | reverse complement strand
CTTGGAGCCAAAGCTGGATATTTGGTCAATATTCACACGAAAGTTGTGGATGATGATGGGAAAAGAAAATACTACCAAGTTCCTGAAACATCCAGATTACGTTATGGGGCAACTGTGAGACTAGGCATGAACCAGGTTGCCCTTTTTGGTTGCTATTCCTTCACTCCTTTTCTCAAAGAAAATAAGGGAGTAGAACTTATCCCAATCACCTTAGGCTTGAGCTTTTTCTTGATTTGACCTACCAACAAAGGCCGTAAAAAAGAAAAACAAATTGGATAATTGCTCCTGTAAGATACCCGGCATACACCTCTTTCAAACTGTGTACCTCCAATTTGAGTCTGGCCCACGCTACAAGAGCGGCAATTAAAACAGCCAGGGACACTGCCGCGGACAATCCGAGATTATGTTTGATACTCAGAGCTATCAAAACTCCTGCGATGGCTCCCTGTGCCATCAAATGAACACTAATCTTCATTCTTAAGCTTACCAGCATTGCAACCAACAAGGAAAAGATCAGGGCAGAAAGTAGACTCATTATTTCCTCTGGAACTTGAATACCTTTTACCCGAATAAGAATGTATGCGAGAATGTAATAGAGAAGTACTAAAATAAAAGGTGCCAAGCGTTCTTTCCGGTTCTTAATCTCAAGCGATGTAACCATCTTTCTTTTAACCATGATGGCCACAGAAATTCCTGGAGCCAATGTGTTGATGATTAAAATAAAAAGCAAAAAAGAGAACACCGATTGGTGCACGTAAATAAATGGATCCAGTGCAAGGATAACCAAGTAAGTGGCAATAGGCATCCATAGCGGATGGAAAACAACAGAAATTACCTGAGCCAAACCTCTCATCTTACAATTCCTTGCGCAATCTGGCTACTGGAATGTTTAGTTGCTCGCGGTATTTAGCCACAGTCCTGCGGGCTATGTTATAGCCTTTGTCCTTTAGAAGTTTTGCCAATTTTTCATCTGTGAGCGGCTTTCTTTTGGACTCCCCGTCAATGGCCTCCTGAAGAATCTTCTTGACTTCACGTGTAGACACTTCTTCTCCACTGTCTGTTGATAGCGACTCTGAAAAGAAGGTTTTTAGCAAAAATGTCCCATAAGGCGTTTGTACGTATTTGCTGTTTGCCACACGAGATATTGTGGAGATATCCATTTCAACAATCTCTGCAATGTCCTTCAAAATCATCGGTTTGATCTTGGTCTCATCTCCACTAAGAAAATATTCCTTTTGATACTCCAATATTGCATGCATGGTAATTAACAGCGTGTTCTGCCTTTGTCTGATTGCATCAATGAACCACTTGGCTGAATCAATCTTTTGCTTCACAAACATGATCGCCTCTTTCTGCTTTTTATCTCCTTTTGAAGCGGCATAAGTTTCAAGCATGTTGCGGTATTGCCTGCTCACCTTTAATTCAGGTGCATTTCTTTGGTTCAAAGACAGTTTCAATTCGTCTTCTTCAACTAGAACCAAAAAATCAGGAACAACGTATGGAACTGTTTTGCTAGACTCCATCAATGAGTTGCCCGGCTTGGGATTCAACTTCAAGATCTCATCAATAGCGCCTTTTAGATCTGAGTCTTCTAAGTCCAGTTTTTTGGAAATCTTGGAATAGTGCTTCTTGGTAAACTCTTCAAAGAAGTTTTGTAAAAGGGTTACAGCCAATTCTTGGGCTGGGCTATGATTGTTCTTGCGCTTCATCTGAATCAATAGACACTCTCGAAGGTTCCTGCCCCCAACTCCTGGCGGGTCAAACTGCTGAATAATCTTCAAAACAGCTTCCAATTCTTCTTCTGTCGCAATCAAATTTTGTGAAAAAGCCATGTCGTTCACTATGGCTCCTAATTCTCTTCTTAAATACCCGCTGTCATCTAGGTTCCCAATCAAATAATCAGCAAGTTCTTCCTGCTTTTCAGTCAAATTCCGAAGACCCAATTGAGTGGTAAGAATTTCACTGAAAGTACGGCCACTACCTATTGGTACTTGCTTATCTTCATCATCTGCACTCCGATTTGAAGCGCTTAATTTATAATCAGGAGTGTCATCATCGAGATAGTCAGAAATATCAAAATCCTCTTGAGACTCTGTGGATTCCTTTTCCTCAAAATCTTCTTGTTCTTCAAATTCATCTTCTGTCTCCTCACGCCCTTCTTCAAGTGCTGGATTCACTTCTAACTCCTCCTTGATTCTTTGCTCCAATTCAACAGTAGGAACCTGCAACAACTTCATTAATTGAATTTGTTGTGGAGACAACTTCTGTAGCAGTTTCTGTTGGAATGATTGTTTGAGCATAGTTTATCCGATGTAACTTTAATCCTCTCTAATTTACATTACTTTTTCTGGTTGCACAGCACTAAAATTCTGCATTCTGCGGGGTTCTTGGGAAAGGAATTACATCTCTGATATTAGTCATTCCTGTAACGAACATCACTAACCTTTCAAAGCCCATGCCGAAACCAGCGTGAGGTGCAGTTCCAAATTTTCTCAAATCTAAATACCACCAAACATGCTCTTCGGGAATGTCGAATTCCGCGCACTTCTTTTGAAGTATATCCAACCGTTCTTCACGCTGGCTTCCGCCAATGATTTCACCAATTCCAGGAGCTAACACATCCATTGCAGCAACCGTTTTTCCATCATCATTGGCACGCATGTAGAATGCTTTGATGCCTGCCGGATAATCTGATAGGATGACTGGTTTAGCGAAATGTTTTTCTACTAGATAGCGCTCATGCTCACTTTGTAAATCAGTTCCCCATTCTACTGGGAACTTGAATTTCTTCTTTTTATAAGGCTTGGAATTACGCAGAATGTCTATCGCCTCGGTATAAGTCAGTCGTTCAAAATCATTTTCAACCACCATCTTCAATCGCTCAACGAGTCCAAACTCATTACGCTCATTTTGTGGTTTGTTCTTCTCTTCATTGGTTTCCCTCTCGGCCAAAAACTCAAGGTCTTCACGATAATTCTCTAATGCATACCCGCACAAATACTTGAAGAAATCCTCAGCCAAGTCCATATCGTCCTTCAAGTCTGAAAAAGCTATCTCCGGTTCTATCATCCAGAACTCGGCCAGGTGTCTAGAGGTGTTAGAGTTTTCAGCTCGGAAAGTTGGACCAAAAGTGTATACTTTTCCTAGTGCCATGGCACCAAGCTCTGCTTCCAATTGTCCACTCACAGTTAAGTTTGTTTCCTTTCCAAAAAAGTCATGTGAGTAGTCAATCTCGCCTTGTTCATTCAAAGGCGGCTTCACCGCATCCAAAGTAGTAACCCGAAACATCTCACCTGCTCCTTCTGCATCAGACCCAGTGATAATTGGAGTGTGCAAACCAAAGAAACCACGTTCATGGAAGTATTTGTGAACAGCAAAGGTCATCCCATGCCTGATCCGGAATACCGCTCCAAAGGTGCTTGTACGGAATCTCAGGTGGGCCTTTTCTCTTAGGAATTCCAGAGTGTGGCGCTTCATTTGAATTGGAAATACATCCGGATCAGACTCGCCCAGCACGTCTAATTCTTCAACCACTAGCTCCGTTTCTTGGCCTTTGCCTTGTGATTCAACCAATTGTCCCCTAGCACAAATCGAGGTGCCCGTATTGATTTTCTTTCTGAGTTCTTCAGAAATGGAATCGCGGTCAATTACCAACTGTAGATTGCGGATTCCTGACCCGTCATTCAAAGCAATAAAGGTGTCGTTGCGGAAAGTTCTTACCCATCCACATACCACTACTTTTCGTCCAGCTTGGGACTTATCTAATAAAGATTGAATTCTATCGTATTTCACAGCTCGTCTTTTTGCTTGAATCGGCTGCAAAGAAACGACATTTTCGTGGCTGAAAAGAAATTTAAGCCAGCACCCTTTGATCTGCGTTGAGCGTGTCCGTTTCAACCTTTCCATCTCGCAATCTCACAACCCTCTTCGCCAATTGAGCGATGTCCTCTTCATGAGTTACTAAAATAATGGTGTTTCCATTTTGATGTATCTGTTCAAGCAAGGCCATAATTTCAAGAGATGTTTTGGTATCCAAGTTTCCCGTGGGCT
>CAZKMC010000051.1:8616-12627 GCA_964553485.1 uncultured Comamonadaceae bacterium | reverse complement strand
ATGAGGTTGGCTTGCAAAGGAGTACAACCGGTAAGCGGGCTGGCTTCAAAATAAGCATCTGGAATTGGCATAGGTTCCACTTCAATTGTGGCGGAAGCCTCGCAACCATATTCATTTTCAATTGAAAGTTCCAAGACAATGTTTTCCGTAATTTCCACTTCAATCATTTGATCAGTACTTCCTGTTATACTTGGATCTCCATCCCAAACATAAGACGCACCTCCTTGAGCAATCCATGTACCCGTTTCTCCTGTGCAGACAGCTAGCGGCCCTAAAATTGACGGCACTGGCAATGGGTTGACGACAATGTCTAGCGTGTCCGAGGTGCTACAAACTCCATTTTGAGCGAAGAGAATTAAAATTTCACTTATTGGAATATTGGAGTCATTCATTGGCAAGTATACTGAGCTTGATTCGCTCGATGTTTCGAGGCTGTTAGAACCAACCCAGTTATAAGTATAGCCTAGTTCTGGTTCAACTCCTATTTCAAAAGGATCCATTCCAGAACAGACTTCCAAGTCGTTTCCTAAGTTGATCGAAGTCCCAGGATCAAACTCAACTTCTATGATTGATTCGTCTTCCGGACATGGACCAATAGCATCCAACACGAAAGTGTAACTACCTGAATTAGCTTGGCTAGGAGCCACTATAGATGAGACTTCATTACCTTCAAAATACCATGTCCCGTCTTGGCTAGATGCACCATCAAGACCTGTTGTTAAATTCAAGTCTCCGCTGTATTCGCACCATACAATAGTTCCATCGGGGCCTGCATCAGGAACTGTGACAACAGCAATCTCCAAACTCAAAAAAGAAACTGGGCACAATGGGTTATTCACCACCTCGAAAGTATAAACCCCTCCTATATTGAGATCTACAAGAATTACCGGGTCAATTGATGTTCCGTTATACATCCAATCACTTTGTTCCCAAAGAATATCTGCCGAAAAATAGCTGGTTAAGTCAATGGATTGTTCTGAATAACAGACGTTAATCATTTCGTTTACAGGCGAAAAAGCCTCTTCAAAAACAATTACTTCTAGCACTGCCGTTTCATCTGGACAAGCATTATTTGAGAAAATCGTATATAGATAATCTCCGGGTTCATCTGAGGCAGGGTTGAAGGTTGAATTATCCAAGGGAATACCAGCAAACTCAAAAGACGAAGAGAACGGAGACGGATCAACTACAAGATTATTGAGGTCAACAGCTTCATCACTCTGACAGAACTCGACACTGAGATCATCCATAACTGTTGGCGCCATATCCACCTGAATGGAATAGGTGGCCTGATCATTTGGGCACACATCTGACTCAAGGGTATATGTCAAATTCCAGACAGAATTTGCCGGGGGAGAAACTGAATTGGTTAGAACTTCAAACTGTTCATTGGTCCAGACCCCACCCTCATCAGCATCTGGTGAATTCAAGTCAATTAGCATAAAAGGACTGTTGCTTTCACAAACTTCAATTTGCCCATCTGTACCCGCATTGAGTGGAGACTCTACTTGAAGATTGACTATGCTTGATTCTGACTGACACCCTACGGCGCTTACTTCATAAGAATATTCACCTGACAATGCAGATGCGGGATCGACCGTCTCTTCGATAATATTACCATTTGGATCAAACCACATTCCTTCAGGAGTAGGAGACCCTTCTAGTTGATCATATAAATTCAGTAGTCCGGCCAAGGAGCAGACATTTACATTGGTGTTTTGTCCGGCCGAGATACCGGCTGTAAAAACGATGGTCAAATCTGCTTCTTGCTGGGTGCATGGTGTTGCCGCCGGAACAGTATATGTGTATGTTCCCTCAATATCTGTGGCAGGGTCAAAAATTGCATTGACTGGTTGATTGATCGCGTTAGTCCAAAAACCATTATTCTGTGGGTTTCCACCTAATTGCGTTGCCATATCGAACGGCACAGCAATAAGGCACATGTAAACCGTGTTGGATTCGCCAGGGTTAGGGAGGGTGTTTTCAATGATGGTCAACACCGAAACGACTGGGGTGCACCCTGGAACTGTATCGATCACATAAAAGTAACTTCCGGACGAGTGAATGGAAGTGTCATAAATTCCATCAAAAGGAGTTTGATCAGGAAACGTCCATTGTCCGCCAAGATCCGGTGAACCAGCGAGCACATTTGTAAGGAGAAAAGGGCCATACGTTTCGCAAATTAAGTAGGTTGTACTTAATCCTGGGTCTGCATTTTGATTGACTGTCACATCAATTCCATTTGTCACTGAGCAAGCACCTCCATCTACTTGATAATAATAGGTCCCCGGTGGATTGATTGCTGGGTCAAAAATTCCTGAAAAAGCCGATCCATCTGGTGCATACCAGTCACCTCCCGATTGAGGTATTCCTTGTAATTGCGGAAAAAGGCTTGTGCCTGATCCATCTTCACAAGTAACAAGTTCAGACCACTCCCCTGCAGACACCGTGCTCGTATCTATATTAAAGAATTCGTAATCATTGAGAGTACCATTTGTCCATTGCACAGAGTATATCCCTGCACATAGATTTGGAATTATTGAAATTCCAGCAGCGTTTTGCTCAGAAAAAATCAGATTGCCTAATTCGTCATACCATTCGAAAAGGACCATTCCCGGAAAAGTAGTTTCAATAGTTGCTATTCCGTCACAAGAAAGGCATGTTGCTGAAGGTTCAGTGGTTACAGTTGCGCTCAGACATAAATTCCCAAACACACAAATCCCGATAAGACCGGCGCGAAAAATAAGACGTGTGTAGGTCGGAAAGCTCTGGCACATGTTTACCATGGTGCTGAATTAAGGCTCTTCAAATTTACGAAAAAGGCCCGAATCTATGATTCAGGCCTTTTTCGTGGTTATTTTGGTTGTTTTGGTTAAGGTGCGATTGTGATTGTACCGCTGTAAAATTCTTCTTCTCCGAACTCATTGTAGAGAATGACAATCCAAGGATATTCTTCACCCACAGGCGCTAGTAGCCCATTTGACAAAGCTCCATCCCAGGCATTTTCTGCCTTATTTGATTCGAAGATTACTTCGTTGTTGTCGTATATTGTTAGTTTGAAGGGCTTGTTCATGTGGTGCAAAGCAGCCGGCATGAATGTATCGAAAGACCCATCAGCGTTTGGCGAAATCTTCTCAGGAGCCATCAACTTATAATCTTTATCTACATTGATGTATTTGTATTTGTGATCAATACATCCAAATTCATTCGACACTTGAAGGTGGACAACGTGCTCTCCTTTGGTGCTGAATTCCACAGATGGGTTAATTTCTGAATTTGTTGCTCCTTCATCTACGATCCAAGTGCATGATTCGGCACGCGTGCTTTTATTTACAATCTGTACTGTTGGTTTCTCCTCTGAGTTATTGATGAATTCCCATTCGAAATCTCCTTCTGGGCTTGGGTTCACGACAATCATATTGTCGATAGTCTTGGTACGAATGACACCATCGTTAGTTGACGCTACACTGAGTGTAACGTCATAAGCACCTGGCTTATAATAAGTGTGAGATGGATCCGGTTGGTTGGAGAAATTACCATCTCCAAAGTTCCACAAGTAGTTTCCGTTAGCATCCTGATTTTCAATATTGAATTCAATCGTGGTGCCTACACAAGCTACTCTGGCTGAAATTCCAAAATTCACTTCTTCTTTTCCAGAAGAATTATTGGTTACCACATTCTTAGGGAAAGTTGTTTGTGGTTCTGTAAGCTGAGCTTGGTTACTTGTAGTCTCTACTTCTGATGTTTCAGATTCTGTCATACTGTCCTGGGGGTTGACATTTTGAGCAATCTGAACTTGGGCTGAAGAATTGGTTGTGATTTGAGCATCATTTACTTCAGCTGCGGAATTGTCTAACTCATTTGTTTGAGTAGCGTCATTCCAAGAAATCGTTTCATTGTGTGCATTGGTCTTTTGGTTCAAAGACTCATAAGACTGGTGATCTTTTACTTTAACAGTGAGACCCACCATTTTTCCTTCAGCGCCTGCTGAAGTTGAAAGGTAGTACCAAC
>CAZKMC010000051.1:0-8606 GCA_964553485.1 uncultured Comamonadaceae bacterium | reverse complement strand
GGCACTTCCTAATACCACTGCTCCAACCAGTGCCGCTGCGGCCAAAGCATTCGACTTACCATTAGAATTGACCGCATCCAATTTCTGGTTCATGCGGTCCCATGATGCAGCCTCATAAGGCACCTCATATCCATCTAATGCAGTGTGGACGCTTTCTTCGAACTTAGTTAAGTTATTCCCCATTCTTACTTGTTCATATACTTGTTAATCAAAATCTTTTTCAAATTCCTTTTTGCTTTCGCATAATTGGACTTTGACGTTCCGGAGCTTATCCCGAGCTTATCTGCAATCTGCTGATGTGTCATTTTTTCAAACACATACAGGTTAAAGATCGTTTGGTATGCTGGTGACAGTGATGTCATTGCTTCAATCACTTGACTAGCTTTAAACTGAGGTAGACTGTCATCATCCTCCTCTGTTTGGTCTTCAACTTCTGCGTAATCCTCAACTGACTGATCGTTCCCAAGTAGAATAAAATCATTCTTCTTCTTTCGGAACATATCTATTGCGGTATTCACCACAATTCTTCTCACCCATCCTTCAAATGAACCTTTAAAGTCATATCGTTCCAGGCTAGCGAATATCTTCAGGAATGCATCCTGAACAATATCCTCAGCCTGATCTCGATTGCGGGTATACCTTAAACTCACACCCATCATTCGGCCATAAAAGGCTTGGTACAGGCTTTCTTGAGCTCTTCGGTCACCCTTAACACATCGCTTAATCAGGTCATTTAATTCCTCTTCAGCCATTAAGAGCTTACATTACTTAAGACGAGACAAGTATTAAAGGGTTGCCAAGTCGATGTCGAAATAAGTGATTTTTTTTGAGAAAGTTTGAATCGATCTCAATACGAAAACTGATTTTCAGTCGTTTAAGCCGTTTTTCGCATCAAAGTTACTTGAAGAAAATCGTCAATCTCATTCTTACTAACGAAATTACAAACGCTTTTGTACTTCAATGCTTTGGCTTTATCTTCTTCTCTGAGGGAAGAGCTTAGCATGAATAATTTGGAACTTGGGTGGTCCATCTGGTAAGCTGATTCATATTGTTCCACAAAATCAAACCCATTTTGAACCGGCATGTTGATGTCTACATAGATGACTTCTGGAAAAACATCAGCTGATTTGGAAAGAATTTCAAGCGCTTCCGGAACAGATTCAGCACAAAGCACCACAATAGAATGGTCGGCAAGCTTTATGAACTCAGTCATAATAAAATTACAACTGGGATTGTCATCAATCAATAACACTGATTTTACAAATTCCATCGAGCAGGTGAATTAAGACCCCAAAATAATGGGTATCGCTCCAAGTAATTGTAGGGTGTGAACTTTTGGTTTTGTCAGTTAAATCCTACAATGAGAAGATAATTATAGCACGTATCTTTGCATCGTGAAACGTGTTGTAGTTGGACTTTCTGGAGGAGTAGACTCCAGTGTTGCGGCCTACCTCCTCAAGGAACAAGGCTATGAAGTGATTGGCATTTTCATGCGCAATTGGCATGATGATTCTGTCATTATAGATGATGAATGTCCATGGATAGATGACAGCAATGACGCGATGCTTGTTGCAGAACATTTGGGCATCCCCTTTCAGGTGATGGATTTGAGTATCGATTACAAAGAGAGAATTGTGGACTATATGTTTAGGGAATATGAAATGGGCAGAACGCCCAACCCTGATGTACTTTGCAATCGAGACCATTTCAAATCCCGAAGGAACAGAATCACATCGTTTATTGGCTGGATTAGACCCAAACAAAGACCAGAGTTATTTCTTGTGTCAGTTGAACCAAGAGCAGCTGGGAGCGGCACTTTTTCCAATTGGGCATCTTCAGAAAGAGGAAGTTCGTCTCCTCGCGCGAAGCGCAAACCTTATCACAGCGGAGAAGAAGGATTCACAGGGACTTTGTTTTATTGGAAAAGTGAAATTACCCACTTTCTTACAGCAACAACTTGAAGTGAAACAAGGAAAAATTATTGAGTTGCCATCTGAGGTTTTTTCTTCACTTCCAGGACTTGATGAAGCTCGAACTCAACTAGATTTCGCAACTGCAACACCTGTCTATTCTAGTGAAGCAGGAGAAGTTATAGGTGAGCATCCCGGTGCTCATTTTTATACAGTTGGACAGCGCAAAGGGTTGAACGTGGGCGGAAAGGCGGAACCGCTGTTTGTCATCGGAACGGATGTCAACACAAATACCATATATACAGGTCAGGGAGATTCACATCCAGGATTGTACCGAAGGGGATTGAAAATCGACACCCCGGAAATTCATTGGGTACGAGAAGATTTGAAAATGAGTTTAGGCGAAGTCCGCAGCTATGAAGCGAGAATCAGATACCGCCAGCCGTTACAAAAGTGTGAGTTGCACTTAACGGAATCTGGAATGTACATGCTTTTTGATGCACCTCAGAGAGGAATAGCACCAGGACAATTTGCGGCATGGTATTCTGGCGAAGAGCTGATAGGCAGCGGAATTATTGCGCACTAGCCACCTAGATTCCAATTGTTGCAGATTGATGCAACTTTCATCTTAAGTATTGTGTCTTATATTCGAAACGAGCTTAGATTCAAATCTTTGCCGAAGACAACCACAAACTATTTACCATCAAAACCACCAAAATGTTAAGAAATCTATTCTTCACGCTAGCGATAATTCTGGGCGGACTTAACTTCTCTACAACTTCATACGCGCAAGACTGCACCGATAACAGTGTGCTTTTTGTTCTTGTAACTGATTTATGGGGAGAAGAAATCTCATGGCAAATTGCCGATTCTGAAAACAATGTAGTTGCTGCTGGCGAAGGCTATGCATCAAATTCAGCATATACAGAAGTGCTGTGTCTTGCAAATGGATGTTATACCTTATTGATGTATGACAGTTTTGGTGATGGATGGAATGGCGCCTTGGCGACTGTAATATTTAACGATCAAGTCCTTGCAATCGGAAACCTCCCTACAGGTGATTTTGGAGCTGTTGAATTTGGAGTAAACAATCTAGACTGTGCTCCTATTGTTGTTCTGGGATGTACAGACCCATCCGCAATCAACTTTGATCCTGAAGCCAATTTTGATGACGGATCATGTGAATATGGTTGTGATTGCCCTGATGTTTGGGCACCAGTTTGCGCTTACAATTATCAACTTGGAGAGTACATCACCTATGCCAACGAATGTGAAGCTACGTGTGACAATGCATGGATTGATTATGAGGGAGAATGTGGCAATCCAGTAACATATGGATGTACTGATGAGGCCGCATTGAACTATAATCCGCAGGCTACTGATGATGATGGTTCATGTTTCTATGAGAGTGATTGCGAGTCAAACTTTGTTTCAATCTATATGTACGACTCATTTGGAGATGGTTGGAATGGTAGTGAATTGATAATTACTTCTGGAGACTCCGTTGTTTTCTCAAGTTCATTTTTCCAAGGAGATTATGCAGAAGCATTTACTTGTTTGGAAGATGGGTGCTACGTCCTTGAAGTTAGTGGCGGTACCTTCCCCTCTGAAGTTAGCTGGACAATGATAGTTGCGGGAACAGTCTTAAATGGCAACGCACCTTTCAATGGAGTGTTAAACATCAATAGTGATTGTGCCGCCGGTTGCACTGACCCTGAAGCAGAAAACTATGACCCTAATGCTACTGATGATGACGGTTCTTGCACTTATCCTTTTGAGTGTGACGCAAACACTGCTACTCTTGTCTTGACTACAGGTGCTTGGGGAGAAGAAGTGAGCTGGGAAATTACGGATGACAACAACAACATAATTGCAACTGGATCCGGTTACTCTTCGAATAGTGTTTACACTGTGAATGTGTGCTTGGAAGATGGATGTTATGGCTTTCATGCCATTGATTCATTTGGCGACGGCTGGAACGGTGGATTGGCTACTTTGGAAGTTTCAGGTGGCGTATACACCTTTGGTTTGGATTTTGGAGATTACGCCGTGTACGGTTTTGGTGTGAACCAAACTGACTGTGAATATGACATTCTAGGCTGCACAGACGAAACAGCTTTGAACTACAATCCTTCTGCAACTGTTGACGACGGTTCTTGTGTTTATCCGTTCACTTGTGAAAATGGAATTGCAGGAACCATCTATACATGCACTTTCGGAAACGGACAAGATGTAGCCTATGATATTCTTGATGAAAATGGTGTGGTGGTCTACAGTGCAAATGATTTGGGCAACAACGTCATTATGAATGAAGACATCTGTCTGGAAGAAGGAATGTGCTATACTGTAGTCATGACCAACCTTAGTGGCAACACGGGCTGGTATGGTGGATACTTCTGGATAAACATTGCAGGTGTTCAAGTCACTACCGAGTTCCTTGATCAAGACTTGACTGATGAGACTTATACGTTCTCGATTGATGGAACAGCTTGCCCTTACGGTGGCTGTATGGATCCTGAAGCCGACAACTACGATGAAAATGCAGATTACGATGATGGTTCATGTCAATATTCTGAACCATGCGAGGAAAACAATGTCTTTGTAACCTTGAGTACTCAAGTCTGGGGCAATGAAATCTCTTGGTCTGTGATCAATGAATGGGGCGATGTTGTTTTTGCCGCAAACGGATTTGAAAATAATAATTACTATGATTGGAACATATGCCTGCCATCCGGCTGCTATACATTCGTTCTTGCAGATTCATTCGGAGATGGATGGAATGGTGGAATCATGGTGGTTTTTGTAGATGGAAATGCCGTCACTTTGACGCTCGACACTGGAAATATGGCTGAATACACAATTGGAGTTGGAGTGGACGGATGTGAAGGCAACAACGACGTATATGGCTGCACTGATCCAGAGGCATTGAACTACAATGCAGATGCTACTGTAGATGATGGCTCATGTGAATACGAAGTGGATGATTGCGAAAGCAACTCAGTAACCCTGTACATGTTTACCCAGGCTTGGGGAACTGAAATATCTTGGGATTTGACTGATTCAGAAGGCAATGTGGTTGCCACAGGTGGTGATTATTCAAGCTGGTCAGAATATGAAGTTAATCTTTGCCTTGGAGATGGATGCTATTCTTTCCAGATGTATGATACTTGGGGAGACGGATGGAATGGTGCTTACTATATGTTCATTGGAGAAAATGGCTTTATTGCTGAAGGAACATTGTTGTATGGCAATAATGCTCTTGACATGATCGGAATCAACACTACATGTGAAGTTGATGGTTGTATGGATGAGGAGGCGCTCAACTATAATCCTAATGCTACTATAGATGACGGAAGTTGTGTTTACAACAATGGGTTCGCTGGAATTGATCTTGAAGATTTGTTTGGTGTAGAGATCCTTGTCACTTTGGTTCCAAATCCGGTTGTAAATGAATTCGTAATCAACGTTGCTGGTTTAGAACAAGACAATGTGGTAACCCTTCGGGTAATGAACATGCTGGGTCAACTTATTGAGCAGACTCAATTCACTGCATCTTCTGAAAATCAAAACATCGACATGAACGCATCAAACTGGGCGAATGGCACTTACTTCGTGAGTGTAGTTCAAGGCTCGAATGTCAAGTCAGTTCCTCTGGTTATTGCCAGATAGAACAAACATTAACTCATAAAAAAAGGGATGCTTTGAGCATCCCTTTTTTTTTATGTTGTTTTTAGAAACTTTAGATCGTTTCTGAAATTCGGTAATTGTTTCGTTGAGGATTATTCCGGGAAATTAACTCGCCTAAAAATCCGGCTAGGAATAATTGAGTTCCCATGATCATTGCTGCCAAAGCAATGTAAAAGGCTGAGATTTCGGTTATGTTCTTGGCAGGTAGCTCATTGAAAAGAAACCAAAGTTTTTGTCCCCCTATCCATACAAACATGACCGCTCCAATGAAAAACATGAAAGTGCCGAGCAGTCCAAATAGGTGCATTGGCTTTTTTCCAAATTTGCCAATGAAGGAAATCGTAAGTAGGTCTAGAAATCCATTCACAAATCTCTCCATCCCAAATTTAGACTTGCCATATTTCCGGGCACGATGTTGAACCACCTTCTCCCCTATGTTTCGGAAGCCTTGTCTGTTAGCAATGACAGGGATATATCGATGCATCTCTCCGAACACCTCTATATTCTTCACTACTTCCTTGCGATAGGCCTTTAAGCCACAGTTGAAGTCGTGTAGCTTGATGCCAGACATTCTTCTTGTGGTCCAATTGTAAAGTTTGGTGGGAATGGTTTTGCTCAAAGGGTCATATCTCTTTCTTTTCCATCCGGAAACAAGGTCATACCCGTCTTCTTTTATCATGCGCACCAGTTCTGGAATTTCCTCCGGACTGTCTTGCAGATCAGCATCCATAGTGATGACAACATCTCCTGCAACTAGACCAAAACCAGTATTCAGCGCAGCACTTTTACCGTAATTTCTTTGGAATCGAATCCCTTTTACTTGATCTGGAAATTGGTTGTTTAATCCGCGGATTATTCCCCACGACCCATCCGTACTTCCGTCGTCAACAAAGACAACCTCGAAAGTAAGGTCATGATCATCAGCTACTTGCTTGATCCACCTGAATAGTTCAGGTAGGCTTTCCTCCTCATTTAGGAGGGGAATTAAAAGGGAAATATCCAATGCTTAGTTCTTTTTGACGATGGCAGAGCCAATCAATGAATAAACCACCCCCATGAATCCATTGGAGAAAACAGTGATCAATGCAAAAACCCATGGTTTCATGAACATGTTTGAGATTTCCAAGGCCTGGTCAATTTGAGATTCAGGCATACCACTGTCCAACATCTCTTCATATTGCTGATCCATGATTGTCTCCATAATTCCGGTATCCACGTAACCTATGAAAATGTACACATAGATAGCTACCAGGACTCCAGCCCATAAATAGCTCAGTATTCCTATGACCAATCCTTGAGAAAAAGTCATTTTCCCGCCCAATTTTCCGTCGCGGTACATTTTTAAAATCATCAGAATTAAAGCCATTCCCGCTATAATTCCAACAAATGTCTTCCAGCCAGACTGATAATCTACGCTTGAGAAATAAAAACCTAAGTCAATCACAATGCTCACCAAACCAATGATGATACCATATTCTAAGCTGGTTTTGAGCTTGTTACCCGGTTGAATTGAATTTTTAATGCTTGTGTTTGTGTCTTCCATGTTCAGAGATTTTGGTCAAATATAGCGATTGAGTTCTTGGAGCTAAAAAGAATGTATAAATTTGCGCAGTGGCAAGTCTTATACGACCAGCTCCCATTGAACTCCCCCAGGGCCGGAAGGCAGCAAGGGTAGATGGTTGTAGCGGAGCGATGTAAGTAGCTTGCCACTTTTTTGTGCCTTGAACTTTTTGAAAGGTGCTTAAAAAAAATAGACTGCTATATTTGCCCAAATTCACACTATGTCTAAGGTAATTCTTGTCACAGGTGGTTCTTCCGGAATTGGAAAAGCTGTAGCTCACTATTTTGCTCAAAAAGGAAATCAGGTAATTGCAACTAGCCGGGGTATTTCTGAAGTCACTCAAATCCCAAACCTGCATTCTTTGTCTATGGATGTTCGTAACGAGAAATCAGTAGCTGAGGTTATGGACTATATTGAAAAAACCTTTGGCTCATTAGATATATTAGTTAATAACGCAGGCTTGGGTCTGGCAGGGCCCCTGGAGTTTACAAGTAATGAAGACGCTAAAGCAGTTTTTGACACCAATGTCTTTGGAGTGTTGAATGTTTGCAGGTCAGCCATTCCCTTGTTAAGGAATAACTCCGGAGGCCACATAATCAATATTACCAGCATTGGTGGAAATTTTGGACTTCCCTTTCGGGGGATATACTGTGCTAGCAAATCGGCAGTTAATGCTTTGAGCGAGTCTTTGAGTTTGGAATTGAAACGCTTCGGGATTTTGGTATCCGTTATCGAGCCTGGAGACTTCAAGACGGAAATCAACCAAAACCGGAAGGCTCCCTCTTTTGTGGACGATAAGCTCTATCCAAAATTTGAAGGAGCATTACAACAAATTAAAACAGAAGTTGATCACGGGCTAGAACCCATCGTCATCGCGAAGCAAATAGAAAAAATCATCAACAGCAAACGGCCACACCTTTATTATTGGGTGGCCAAGCCAGTGCAACGTTTGAGTGTAATTTTGAAGAGGGTACTTCCCGGTCGCCTTTTTGAACGTATGCTCCGGAAACATTACGGTATGTGAATAGTATCTTTGACCTATGAAGAAAATATTGGTTGCCAATCGCGGCGAAATTGCATTACGGATCATGCGCTCAGCTCGTGAAGCAGGAATTAAAACTGTTGCTATTTTCAGTGAAGCAGATCGCAATGCACCTTTTGTGCGCTATGCGGATGAAGCAGTCTGCGTAGGTCCGCCCCCCTCTTCTGAGTCCTATCTGAGACAAGATTATATCCTAGAGGTTTGCAAAAACCTTGAAGTGGATGCGATTCATCCAGGGTATGGTTTTCTTTCTGAAAATGCCGCATTTGCAAAAAAAGTGAGTGCAGCAGGAATTACTTTTATTGGACCTTCTCCCGAGGCAATGGAAATGATGGGAAGCAAGTTGGCAGCAAAAGCAGCCGTAAAGAAATATGATATTCCAATGGTACCGGGAACCGATAAAGCC
>CAZKMC010000050.1:7742-12993 GCA_964553485.1 uncultured Comamonadaceae bacterium | reverse complement strand
CTCAGTTCTCATATTTGTCTGAAGGTCATAGACGCAAATGGATGTACCAATACTTTCTGCCGGAATATTGAAATGATTGAAAAACTTCGTGTGTATGTGCCAAGTGCATTTACTCCAGACGGTGATGGCATAAATGAAGTCTTTGTACCCGTTGTACTTGGTGCAGATTTTTATGAATTCACCATTTTTGATCGATGGGGAGCGATCTTATTTGAAAGCACAATTGTGGGTGAGCCATGGCTTGGCGAGGTCAATGGAGGAGAGTACTTTGCCCAACCAGGTTTGTACTTGTGGCACCTCAAAGTGTTGGGGCAAGACTTGGAAGGAAGAGAATACAGCGGACATGTAATGCTCATTCGTTAAGTCACGTTCAACCACGGTTTTTGAAGCATCCTGACTTCATAACTCTCATTTTAGCTAGTATCTTCGCACTTCAATTTTCAATTTAAGAACTATGGAGTGGTTGAATCCTGAGTACATTTCCGAAAAAGTAATTGACTATGCACCTAGCGTGATAGGTTCGATTTTCACACTCATTATTGGCTTTTGGCTAGCAGGCAGAGTTGTAAGAGTGGTCAAGAAGGGCATGGACAAAAGTGGCATTGATGCTTCTTTGAAACCCTTTGTTGGATCCTTGATCGGGATTGGGTTAAAAGTCCTCGTTTTAATTTCAGCGGCCGGCATGTTCGGAATTGAAGTGACCAGCTTCATTGCCATATTAAGCGCAGTTGCTTTTGCCATAGGCCTAGCTTTGCAAGGAACTTTGGGACATCTTGCTTCTGGAGTATTGATACTCATCTTTAAGCCATTCACTGTTGGACATTTCGTAATTACTCAAGGATATTCCGGGACAGTCAAGGAGATTCAACTCTTCAATACAATTTTGACTACGCTTGACAATCGTATTATCATTATTCCAAATGGTGCGATTACTTCTGGCCCTTTGGAAAACCTCACGGTTAATGGGACAAGAAAAATGGACCTCCTCTTTGGTATTGGATATGGTGATGACATTGACAAGGCAAGAAAGGTTATCCTAAGTGTTGTAGAATCCGAAGAGCGCATCATGCATGATCAAGGGGTAGAAGTTTTTGTGAAAGAACTTGGTGGCAGCAGTGTCAATTTAGCGACACGTTTTTGGGTAACTGCTGAAAACTACTGGCCAGTGTTTTTCTACATGCAGGAAAATATCAAAAAAGCCTTTGACAGAGAAGGTGTGAGCATACCATTCCCTCAAATGGATGTGCATATGAAATCAAAATAGACTTCCTTACCCCTGAATTCTTACTACGCTTTGAAGTTTCTCCAGAATCTTCACCATAGCCCAAGTGTCCATTTTGCAATAGGCCAACAACGCATCAATAGTTGATGCTCGGTCTCCTTCAAAATTTTCGTTCATCATTAGCATGTAGGTCATGCTGGCCGTGCCTCCTTCTTTGATCTCAAGATCTGAATAACTCAATTCCGGAACCAAGGCAGGAAGCACACTTTTGATGCTTGTGAGACCGTTCATAGCCGGGTCCATATAAAATCTCTCGTTGAAAGGCTCCATAAGGTCCTTGAGTCTTGAAATTCGTTGGTCAATTTCTTTTTTGTGCTTGGGGAAAGTCTTGGCCAAATCTGACAATACAGATCTCTCAAAATGTATGTTATAAACAAGAATGTCCCCTTCACCTTGCGTATCCGCAAGTAATTTATCCAGCAAGGGCTTTCTCGGGTCTTTTCCAATTGGCGCAATAAACTCGTGGTGCTCAGCTTCAGCTCCAACAGTGTTCTGGATGTGCAGCGAGTACTGGAAAACGAGTGCCTGAAATGGTTTGGTGTCTTTGAACCTTGGAATGGCGGGATTCACCGTCTCGAAATCCAAATGCATCAATGGATACTTCAATGTTTTTAAGAACAGTCGAATCCCCTTCACATTCACAAAGGGCTTTCCTGAAATAGCCACATCAATTTGCATGGATTGGGATTTACTCAACCCTTCGCTTTTTGGGATGTCCTTCAAATGACGAATGCCTTTGTTCCACCAAACCCATGCTTTCTTTCCAGCATGAGTCAAATCCATCACAGATGGACTCGGCACCTCACTCCAACAATGCGCAATAAAGGGACAAGGGTAAGGAGATTTACATTGCGCTCCAATTTCGATATTGGGCACTGATTTCATTTTCAGGATCTTTTTCTGAGCCTTTATTTCATAGGGTAATTCAGTTGTCTGAGCCTTTGCCTTGGCTAGTATGTTGACCTGCTTGAAAAGCTTCTTGAGGTTGATGTTGCCGCTTTTTACATACTTGTTATTCATGTGCACAAGCATGAATCTCTCGATGCTGATACCAGCTCCATTCAGTACGTAATACTGAACCGCAACGTCGCGGATGTGGTTCTTTTTTATGCTGGTGGTGCTTTTTACTTCATAGGCATTCCAGACTTCACCTTTCTTCACTAGGATGTCTACCGCAACAAATACCTCGTCAAAAACAAATGCGGCTTCATAAAGCACAGTTGCACCATCTTCAATTGCTTTTTTTGTAGTTTCAAGTTGAACTGTAAGCTCATTTTGCTCTTCCGATCTGCAGTTGATCCCTCCGGGAAAAAGATCCCTGGCCAAGTCGCCGACTTCGATCCCTGCCGCAAAAATTGCCTGTTGTTGGTCTGTTGGTGGAGATTTTAGGTCCCTATTATACGCGCTTAAATACAGGCGTTTGGAGCATTGGTCTCCTTTTAGGAAGGTTGATTTCGAAAGTGTCGGCTGGTCTGTCATGTGTCGGTTCCAATGTGCTCTTAGAAGAAGTGAATCTAAGCAAATTAATGCGGTCAAGTAATCCTATCTCAATACCGATTCAACTTGCTATAACCGCTCATTATTCTGTAAATTCAACATCTCCTAAACACAAGCTTGAAAGACTCATCCAACCACCTTCGGCTTTCAGAGCTAACTAATGCTCTGGAAAAATTTTTCGAACAGAAATTCGGAAGTAGGCTGCTTTGGGTGCGTGCTGAAATAGCTAACCACAAAGCCTATCCAAACAAAGGATGGCATTTCTTCGACTTGATTGAAAAGGAGGAGAATGGCAGTAACATGAAGGCAAAAATGGAGGCTGTTCCTCTGAAACCATTGCCAAATTTGAATCTGAAACGGGACAACAATTCAGTAATGGTTTGGAAGTCTTGGTATATGTGCAAGTGACTTTTCATGCACAGTATGGGTTGAAACTGACTCTCCACGACATAGACCCTAGTTTCACTCTTGGGCAAATGGAGTTGAAACGCAGGGAAACCTTGAAGAGGTTGATGACTGAATTTCCTCAGTTTGTGCGTTTGGTAGGAGAAGAGATTGTCACCTTCAATCAAGAAAGACCACTTCAACCGGTCATCAAAAGGATTGCTTTGATCACCAGTTCAGAAGCAGCGGGTTACGAAGACTTTCTCCATACGCTTCAAGACAATGCCTTGGGGTATACTTTTCAGATCGACTGTTATTTTGCGCGGGTGCAGGGCATTGATTCCTGGCCAACGATCACAAATCGAGTGAGAGAGATTGGCAGTAAACACGAAAAATATGATTTGGCGGTTATCGTAAGGGGAGGAGGTGCGCAAACGGACTTGATGCTCTTTGATGAGTTCAATCTGAACCTAGAAATTGCTAGATGCCCCGTACCAATTTGGACCGGAATTGGTCACCACCGCGATAGTTCCATCTCGGACTTGTTCTGCCACAACAGACTGAAAACGCCTACTAAAGTTGCAGAGTCAATCGTAGAACACAACCGTTTGTCTGAAGAACAGGTAATGAGGTTGAGAGAAAAGCTCATTTCGCAAACAAAACAGATCCTGTCTGAACAGAAAGACTTTCTTCACCGCACCTCACGTGTGTTGACTACCAAAGTGCCGGCTCATTTGAAAGAGCGCATTGTGGAACAACATCAGTTGCACCGGAAGCTGAGCGCTGCAAGTATGCGGGTGCTCAATGACCACAAAGGTAATTTGAGAACTCTGGAGCACAAAGTGATCTCATCTGTGCAGGCCACGCTGGCAGTGGAGTCCAGCGGGTTGACGGAATTAAAGAAACAACTCTTGCCTAAAGCCAGCAGATACTTAAAGAATCAAAAAGGGTATTTGTCGCACATCGTTACCATGGTGAAAATATCGAGTCCGGAGAAGTTGCTCAAGCGCGGGTACGCCATTGTGCGGAAGGGCGGAAAGGTGATGGCAGGGAGCGGAAGCATTGTAGCTGGAGATGAAATCACCGTGGAACAGTATGAAGCTATCCTTTCAGTTCAGGTTCAAAAGCGCATTGAAAAAGACAATTCCTCGGGCTGAAAGTCCAAATGACCTTATACAAAAGACAAAGACTCAAATAGATTCTTGAGCGTGTTTACAAACTTTTAATAGAAGGTAACTTTGAACTTTCTAGGTTTGTGCCTCCCGGCACGAGGAGATTTACTGTGGATTCATCCAATGGTCCTAGCTCAACTGACTAGTTTATCTTTGGAGCATTAAGATTTCATTTTTGTACTTTCATTGACCAATAATTTTCCAATGGCAACAAAGCTTACATACGAATCAGCATACGATGAACTTAAGCAGATTGTAGCAGACATCGAAGACGAAGAAGTTACGGTAGATCAACTGGCGGATCAGGTGAAGCGGGCTTCTGAATTGATTGCTTTTTGTCAGAACAAGTTGCGTTCTACGGAAGATGCCGTGCAGCAGATCATCCGCGAAATGGAAGATAAAGGTCCTGAAAACGTGGATACTTCCGGCGACTTACCTTTTTGATATTTCAATACATGAAAAAACATCCGGTAGTAGAGAAGATGATGCAGGAAGATGCGTATTCTCATTGGCTTCAGGTAGAGCGACTTGAAGAAGGACCGGGAGTGTGTGTGCTGCGTATGAAAGTAAGGGCAGAGATGGTAAACGGGTTTGGCATTGCCCACGGGGCTATTACGTATGGATTTGCAGACAGTGCGTTGGCGTTTGCTTCGAACGCTCATGGAAGACACAGTGTAAGCATCGAAACATCCATTTCACATTTGAAGCCTGTGAAAGTGGGCGATGTGTTAACTGCGCATGTTGAGGAGAAAAGCCTTGGAAACCGCCTTGGAGTCTATCACATAGAATTACGCAATCAAGACAAAGTCAAAGTTGCCCTGTTTCAAGGAACCGTTTATCGAAAGGATACACTCTGGGAGGTTTAAGAGATTGAATTTTGTCAAAATACTTGTGATTTTTTTGACAAAAAGAATTG
>CAZKMC010000050.1:2039-7732 GCA_964553485.1 uncultured Comamonadaceae bacterium | reverse complement strand
GTTATCACAGAAAGAAATTCACCCCAGAACAGGATTGGGGCAATTGAAGTTTGGATTTACCCGAGATCAGGTTCAAGCGATCATGGGAGAGCCAGATGAAGTAGATCAGCACGAGGACGGAGAAGGAAACTCTGCCGAGGCTTGGCATTACGATGAATTGGAGTTATCGGTGTCCTTTGAAGAAGAATTTGATTGGAAGTTGGTGACCATTGCTGTAAGCTCTCCGGATTACACCTTGAATGGAAAGAAGGTGATTGGATTGAACCGCTTGGAATTGATCCAGGTGTTGAATAAAATGGGCATTACGGAGTTGTTGCAGGAAGATTGGTCTTCAGTAGACAACCCAGACCATCATCTTGTGATGGCAGAGGAGGATTGGGTGAATTTTTGGTTGGATGACGGCGTCCTCACAGAAATCCAATGGAGTCCCCATTTCAATGATGAAGAAGAAGTAGAATGGCCTGCCTAGCCGGCTGGAACCTAATTGTATATAAAAGGCCCGAGGTATCGGGCCTTTTTTTTGTTGGTTCCACGGCATCACCACAGCAAATTATGATTCATGTTTTGTTGGATGAAAATGGGTCGCCGCCTACGGGGCTTTGAATTTTACGTTACCCGTGGGACCCCGAGCTTCCGCTCGGGGCTATGGATGGGTTGCCCGTACCGGGCTTTTTTTGGCTTGGTGCCGTTTTTTACTGTGGGCGGATTGTTGTTAATGAAGGGGTAAATAAAAAGGACGGCTGGGAGCCGTCCGTCTCATTTGGGATTGTTGTTTATGTGGGGTAAATAAAAAGGACGGCTGGGAAGCCGTCCGTCTTGGATCAATCCAATTCAGCGTCCAAGGTGATCTTAGCGTTCATGAGCTGAGATACGGGGCAGGTCTCTTTGGCTTCTTTTGCCATGCGCTGAAAATCTTCATTGCTTAGTCCTGCTGCACTCACACGTGTAGTAAGTTCAATGGTGGTAATCTTCCCATCGTCCAAAATAACATTGGCCTCAGTTTTAATGTCGTCTGGGGTGATGTTGGCTTCCTGCAAAATGAAGGCAAGCTTCATGGAAAAACATCCTGAAAGAGCTGCCGCAATCAATTCTTCAGGATTGGTTCCTTTTGCAGACTCAAATCGGGTAGCGAAACTGTACGGAGTTTGAGAAAAAATGCCACTTGGAGCGGTGAGAGTTCCTTTTCCATTTTTTCCGTTTCCTTGCCAATGGGCATTCGCTTTTCTTTGTATAGACATAACTAGAAATAGTATTATTTTAGGTTTGTAATATGAGAACCTTCAAGATGTGTGTTAAGTTCATCCTGCGATTCATTTACGACACAGAAATTACGATTATTAAGTTTATCAGATAGAGAAATATGCTCTTTCATTCGTTAGAAGAAAACCCGGAATACATCAACCTCCAAGTGGAGTTTGTGAGGTTGCAGAGGTGGGTAATGGAAAAGAATAAACGGGTTGTAGTGTTGTTTGAAGGCCGTGATACCGCCGGTAAAGGTGGAGCTATCATGCGTTTTGCCCGATTTATTAATCCTCGTGGATATCGAATTGTGGCTTTGAATAAGCCCACCAAACAAGAGAAAGGTCAATGGTATTTTCAGAGGTATATCAAAGAATTGCCTAACCCCGGTGAGATCGTCTTTTTCGACAGGAGCTGGTACAATAGGGCAGTGGTTGAACCGGTAATGGGTTTTTGCAAGCCACAGCAGTACAAGACTTTTATGGAACAGGTTTCTTTGTTGGAGAACATGCTTATTGATGACGGAGTAATCCTTGTGAAGCTGTGGTTCAGTATTGATTTGACTGAACAGCAAAGAAGGATAAAATTGCGCGAGACCGAACCACTGCAACAGTGGAAATTGAGTGCCGTTGACTTGCAGGCGCAAGAGAATTGGGATGTGTACACGGAGTACAAAGAAAAAATGTTTGCTCAGACGTCTTCTGTGAAAAGCCCTTGGGTAGTGATTAAGTCAAATGACAAGGACCACGCTCGACTGGAAGCCATGCGTTATGTGCTAAATATTATTGATTACCCTTTGAAGGGAGAGACTGGAGAGAGATTGGAACCTTTTCCAGACACTATTTGGCTTCACACCGGAACAAAAAAACCTTCTGCTGCTGCATCAAAAGAATCCTTTAAATACACTTGAAATAATCAAAAGGTTCCAGACAATCCTTGCACTTGTAATGAGCTTTGCAAGCTGTAGATCCAAAAGCACTCACCATAGTGGTGTTTTCCGACTCACATTTTGGACAAGGGATTACTTTGTCGGCCGTCAGCAAAGAAGATTTGTCAGGGGAAGTCTTTTTCGGAGGTGCAATTCCGTATTCTTTGAGCTTTAACCTAGCGTCATCTGTAAGCCAGTCGGTTGTCCATGGAGGACTCAGTACCGTTTCTACTTCTGCTTCTATTTGATTTTTATGGAGGACTTTTTTGATATTGTGGGAAATGACGTCCATGGCCGGGCAACCACTGTAAGTAGGGGTAATGACGACAACGGTTTTGCCATTTTTTTCAAGCACATCACGGACAACTCCCATGTCTACCACGTTCAGAACGGGAACTTCGGGATCAAGTACGGACCTCAATAGCGTCCAGATGTGTTGGTTTTTATGCATTTACCACTTCGCCTCAGGATATGTTCTTGGCAAAATTTGCATTTCTGAAAGGATGAATCCTAGGTGTTCTGTATGAATGCCTTTTTTACCGCCTGTTTGCATCCATTTGTCTTCTGGAATTTCCAATGTAGCTTCTTTCAATACCTCAGAAACACTGTGTTTCCAAATAGGATATAGGGCATTCAAATCTGGGCCAATCTTTTCATTTTTGGCCCACTCATCCAGTTCATCTTCTTTGAACATGTCGCCAGTAAATTCCCAAAGCGCATTGATGCTTTCTTGAATTTTATCATGGCTTTCTTCTGTGCCATCACCTAGCCTTTTAATCCAGTCTGAGCTGTGCATGCGGTGGTAGGCAATTTCTTTGATCGACTTGGCTCCAATGGCTCTAAGTTGTTCATCTGAACTTCTTGAGAGCGCATCATGCATGAGGAAGTTGAATTGATCAAACAAGAACTGTCTCGCAATGGTGTCGCCAAAATGTCCGTTTGGCAACTCTACCAATTGAAGATTGTAGAATTCGACATCAGTTCGAAAGAAAGCAAGGCGATCTTCATCGCGCGAGGCGCCCTCTACCTTTCCAGCATATGCCAAAAGGCTAGTGGCCTGACCAATAAGATCCAGGCTGATGTTTGTAAGAGCGATGTCTTCTTCCAGCACGGGGCCATGACCGCACCATTCACCAAGTCTTTGTCCCAGGATCAATGAGTTGTCTGCCAGGCGCAGGGTATATTTAAAAAGCTTGTTTTCCATTACATGTGCTTCACTTCATCCGGAAGATCATAAAATGATGGATGGCGGTAAATTTTGTCGTTGGCCGGATCAAACAAGGCGTCTTTGTCTTGTGGAGCGGATGCAGTAATTTCCTCTGAAGGAACCACCCAAATGCTCACACCTTCTTGTCGGCGGGTATATACATCACGTGCATTTTTGATTGCCATTTCGGCATCAGTAGCGTGCAGGCTGCCTACATGCTTGTGGCTCAAACCTTGACGACTGCGGATGAAGATCTCAAATAGGGGCCAGTTTTTAGACATTGTCTTTCGTTTTTACTGATTATGCAGCGGTTTTCTTCGCTCTTTTCTCTGCGTATGCCATTGCGGCATCACGCACCCAAGTTCCTTTTTCGTGGGCTTGTTTTCTGGTTTCCAATCGTTCCTTGTTACAGGGACCATTGCCTTTAATCACATTATAGAACTCGTTCCAGTTGATATCTCCAAAATCATAGTGACCTCGTTTCTCATTCCATTTGAGATCTGGGTCTGGCAAAGTGAGTCCCAGAACTTCTGCTTGAGCCATGGTCATGTCTATAAAGCGCTGACGAAGGTCATCATTACTGAATCTCTTGATTTTCCATTTCATGGATTGGGCGCTGTGCGGAGACTCTGCATCTGAGGGACCAAACATCATCAAAGCAGGCCACCACCATCTATTCACTGATTCCTGAGCCATTGCTTTTTGTTCTGGTGTACCTTGAGAAAGGCGCAATAGAATTTCAAAACCTTGTCGCTGATGAAAGCTTTCTTCTTTACAAACCCGCACCATGGCTCTTGCATAGGGACCGTAAGAACATTTACACAAAGGCACTTGATTCATGATTGCCGCACCATCTACTAACCAGCCAATGGAACCCATATCAGCCCAAGAAGTGGCTGGATAGTTGAAAATACTGCTATACTTGGCTTTTCCAGAGTGCAATGCGTCGATCATTGTATCTCGATCAATGCCTAGAGTTTCAGCGGCAGAGTATAGGTAGAGCCCGTGTCCGGCTTCATCTTGTACTTTGGCCAATAGGATGGCCTTGCGCTTCAAACTTGGGGCTCTAGTGATCCAATTGCCTTCAGGCAGCATGCCAACAATTTCCGAGTGGGCATGTTGGCTGATTTGTCTGATCAGCGTTTTGCGGTAATCATCCGGCATCCAGTCTTTCGGCTCGATTTTTTTTTCGGCCGCTACGTATGCGTCAAATTTTTCTAACAATTTCAGGTCTTCCATTGCAATTGATTCTTCCACAAAATTACACAAAAAGGGGCTTATTAAGGTAACAGAAAATGCCAGCCTAAGTTTTACTGTCTGCAGTGATTAAAAGAGAAATACTCTAATCGGAGGAAGAAAATTCTAAGTTAATTTTTGAGCTCGTTTGATTCTTTCCAGCTGATACATGTGATGTTGGATGTGGTTGGAAAGAAAATCAAGTGTGTCCATCAGGTCTATACGCCCTGCTAAGGGATGTTTGAATATTTCCAGGGGGATAAAAGCCGGGTCAAGATTGCCAAGGAACTCTTCATATTTGACTCTAAGGCTGAGCCAATATGCAATTGATTTTTCCAAATCTATAGGTTCTGGATCCGGCATTACATTGGGAGCCTTCCATTTTTCAGATGATTTTAGAGCTTTTTGCAATTCGGTGCCAGCTGCTTTTCCCATTGCAGTTACTTTGTCAAGACCCTCCACACCACTTGAAGTTTTTTTCATGAGGTATCCCAAGGTGCCTTTTTCAGAAATAATAATGTGTTGGATGACCTGCAGCGCATTCCAGTCGTTAGAGGAATTCTGATGTTGCAACTCTTGAGTACCCCAGTTTTTTATCTCCTGAAGAATCTGAGACTTCATATTTTCCATGGCTTGCCAGCGCCGCTGAATAGCAGAATCCATTGGTGTTTTTATATTTCGGAGAAAAAGGTACGCCTATTATTTGGCAACTGAGAACTTGAAATTAGCTCCTTTCTCTTTGGCAGAGTCCACTGATACTTCACCCCCAAGTTTTAGCACTAGTTTTTTAACTGTAGCCAATCCAATTCCATTTCCCCGAATTCCAAATTTGTCTGTAGACGCTACGATCTCAAAAATTTCAAAAATTCTGTCTTGAAAACTAGGGTCAATACCGGGGCCATTGTCTCGAACTTCGAAGTAATAGAACTCAGGATCCTGAGTGAGGCGGAAGGTAATCTCCGTTTTTTGTTTATCAGAGTATTTTACAGCATTGGCAATAAGATTCATGAGAATTTGCTCCAGTGCGGCTCTATTCATATGAATAGATTCAAACTCTGAAACCAATTCAATTTCTAGGTTGTT
>CAZKMC010000050.1:0-2029 GCA_964553485.1 uncultured Comamonadaceae bacterium | reverse complement strand
TAAGTAAATAGCTCAGCTATTTCATGAATCAAACTATTTAAATCAATATTGGATTGTTGCTCATTCAGAATGCTATCGCTTCTGCTGTATTCGAGAAGGCCGTCTACAAGAGACCTTAGTTTGATAGCGGAATTGCTAATCATTTCCAGCATTTGTCTGGCATTTTCACCTAAAGCTCTTCCGTGATTCATACTGAAAAGCTCTGTTAGATTGGAGATGTTGTTTAACGGAGATTTGATGTCGTGAGCGGCCAAAAAAGCAAAACGTTCAAGTTGTTCATTCTTGTTTTCCAGTTCTTTCAAAGACGCCTCCAGTTTCAAATTGGTCTTTCTCAACTTCATGAGATTCATGACTTGATTTGAAAGAGCTTCTAAAGATGTTATTTGAGATTGACTTAGCAATTTTGGCTTGTTATCCACTACGCATAATGTCCCCAAAGGCAATCCGTCATCACTCAAAAGAGGGACACCTGCGTAAAATAACGTGTGGATCCCCAATGACAGAAGGATGGTCATGAAATCGTTCGTCCAGTCGGGCATCTTGAACAATCATCACCTTGTTTGGGTCATTGATCGCATGGGCACAAAAGGCTCTGTCTCTGTGAGTTTCCAATCCTGAAGGAATGCCATGACCAGATTTATACCATTGTCTGTCAGTATCAATCAGAGTAATTAGGGAGATTGGTGTCCTACATATTTCAGCTGCAATTGCGGTAATATTGTCGTAATCCTTTTCTGGTAGCGAATCAAGAATTGAATATGACTCAAGTTCCTCCTGTCTGTCTTGTTCTTTGACATATTTAGCAGGTTTTATCATATTATTCAAGTGTTGAGAACAGCATTTCTAGATGGGGAATGTCGTCTTCGAGATAGACGTCACCAACAACTTTAAATCCATATTTCTTATAGAATGAGATGAGGTATTCTTGGGCTGATATTCGCACATTTTGTTGGCCTAATTCGCGTTGAATGAAATCCATGGCTCTTTCCATAAGTTCATTTCCGAGCCCTATTTTTCTTGCTGTTTTGCTTGTTACAACTCTTCCTATAGATATTTCTTTGTAACTAACATGGGCCCTAACAATCCTTAAGTAGGCATGGACAGTACCTTGGCCATCTGCTGCCCAAAGGTGCCAGCTTTTCTGGTCTTTGAAATCGAGTTCTTGGTAAGGGCAATTCTGTTCAATTACAAAAACTTCTACCCTTAAATGAGCAAAGGCATAGAACTCTTTGAGAGAGACTTCCTCCCAATTTTTTAAGCACCATGTATACGAACCAATCATGCTTCAATATACGTCGAAAGATGCGGAAAATGGCATGAAGTAGTACATTCCGTGTGGGAAATCATAGTAGGATTGATGAAGCTGAATTGAAGCCTAGTCCTTTGGGTTTTTGCGCGGAGGTGGCGCTAAAATTTTTGCCAAGTCCTTACTCAGCTCATCAAACAAAGGTATTTGCGCTGGCGTGCACAATGCTTTCAATGATTTGAAATGTTTCAAATGCGCCTTTTCAATGCTCATGTGAACGGTGCCCAATTCTGCTACAATTTCGGCTTCTTGATTTAATGTGTCTGAAGAGGATAAAGTCTGGAATAATTGCAATTTTAGGGTCCTCATTTTCTCTTCTTTGGTTTTGAGCTCCGCTCGATGAGAGTTTATAAGTGCCTCATAGTGTTGCATCTGGTCCGCGTTGAGGTTTAATTTGACCGCAATGATCTCTTTTGGGGATTTCGGGGGACGATGACTGCCGGATTGCCAGATGAACGCGAGTAATGCTACGTTGCCCACAAACAAAAGCATTGTAAGTAATTTATAGAGTCTTAGTTTAGTCATGGTCTGAGTAGATTTGATTGTTTGAAACAAAACCAAATCCCTGAAGAAGTGCAGTTTCTCCTGATGATTCTGATGAAGGCGATAATACCACTACAGTATTCACGGCCAACAACATGATACAAGAGATTGAAATCACCCACAACCGTGCTCTTTCCCATTGGGTGGAACTAGTTGCTGTCAATTGTGCCTCTATCCTAG
>CAZKMC010000049.1:4768-13090 GCA_964553485.1 uncultured Comamonadaceae bacterium | reverse complement strand
ACCAAGATCTGTGTATTTTTTTGGGTGTTTAAGGAAATCTACAATCTCTTGGACTTCTTCTTTTGCCCCTTCTAAACCAGCTACATCACTGAAATTGACATCGGTTCCCTTGCCTTTTTCAAAAAGTTGGGCTTTGGATTTTCCAATGTTAAATATTTGGCCTCCACCAGCACCACCGCCGCCAAGCCGTTTCATCAGGACTACCCAAACTGCGATCAAAATTCCTAAGAATATGATCCAAGTCATGATTTGCTGCCCCCATTCATTTACAGGCTCATAGTCAAGTTGAAACTTACTTGATTCTTGAAGGCTCTTCACCTCATTCAAATAATCTTCACCTTCGGGAATGTAAAACCAATAATCAGCTCCTTGATAGATCTTCTGTAGAAACTGATTGTTTTGATCTTTCGCGTAGACCTCATCCTTTGCAGCATCGGTCAGATAGATTGTCCCTTTAACACCATTGTGCGTAAGGCGTTTTATTTGCTCTTTTTCAGCAAGCTCTCGAAATTGTTGATACAGGATTTTCTGTCCCCCAGACCCACTATTTGCCATTAGCATTGCAATCAACATTGCGCCGATGACCGCATAAATCCAGTAGAAGTTCATTGACTTCTTCGGTTGCTTTTTCTCTTTATCCTGTTCGTTATTCTCCATATCGTGTTGCTGTGTATGCGTCTAAACCACTTGTTATGCTCTTTGTTCAATTAAGTTCACTTCAGCATCTGCCCAAAGTTCTTCAAGTCCGTAATGTGCTCTTTGGTCATGAATAAAGATATGTAACACTACATCTCCATAATCCAGTAATATCCATTCTGCATTAGACATTCCTTCTTTATGCCATGGCTTTTCATTCAATTCATCAAAAGTTTCACGCTCAACTGATCTTGCAATTGCTTGCACTTGCGTAGAGGAATTTCCATGGCATATCACAAAGTAATCGGCTATAGAGTGAGTGAGTTTTCTAAGATCCAGAAAAGAAATTTCATGCCCCTTTACCTCTTGGATACCGTTAATGATTGAATGCACTAATTGCCTTGATTGGTCGAAATTCTGAGTTCGTGTCATGAATGTATATCAGCCCTAAGGCTCAAAAGTAATATTTTTGTAGCTTGCAAGGTTGAGGTTCAACCCGGATATAAAGCGAATAAAAATTAAATGAACACTTTGTTCACAGGTCAAAACAGAATTAATCTAAAGACCGTAGACTCTACGAACAATTTCGCTGCCAAACTGGTTGAACTGCCAGACTGGGCAAATGGAACGGTCATTGTGGCAGATTGGCAACTAGAAGGCAGAGGACAGCGAGGTAGACAATGGCTCAGTGAACCTGGCCAGAACATTATCTGTTCATTCCTTTTTCGGGTGTCTTTTCTACCTCTTGAAAACTTATACCAGTGGAATCAAGCAGTTGCAATTGCGGTTCTGAAGACCTTGGAATCATTCAATGTGCCGAATCTTCGCATTAAATGGCCAAATGACATTCTCCAAGGTGGGCGCAAGTTATCAGGCATTCTCATTGAAAACAGTATTCAAGGAAAATCCTTAAATCACTCAATAGTTGGAATTGGAATAAATGTAAATCAGTCCAAATTTGACGGCTTATCTGCTTCCTCAATTATAGAGGCCATAGGTGAACCTGCTGACACAGAAAAAGTAATCCAAGTATTGTGTGAACAGATAGAAGCCCAGTACATGTTGTTGAGATCGGGCAATCAAGTAGGATTAGGGCTTTACTATGACAACCTTTTTGCCCTAGAAGAATGGCGCACTTTTGAAATCCAAGGCGAATCTCATCGAGCGAAGCTCAAAAAAATAGACACCAACGGATTGGGATTATTTGAATTTGAAAACAGTGAAGAAAAATGGCTGGGCCACACAGAAGTCAAATGGTTTCTTTGAAATTAGTTGTATTTCAAATGCAATTGCTCCGCGATGTAATCGAATAAATTCTGCAAGGGCTTTTGAACCATCATTTTCATAAACGGATTCACGTCTACTTGGCTTACTAAGCCTGCAGTGGTGTTAGACCCATTTTCCGCAATCCCTATATCAAGAGTGAATGGAAATGGTGAATTTTCAGTTGATTTCAGCACTATTTGATCTGGCGCCGACTCACTTTTCTTTTCCAAGCCTATGGTATATGCACCCATCACTTTGAAAGAACATGAGTCCGCAGTTGATCGCCAATCTGATATTTTATCTTGAGGAAGAAGCTCTTTGAGGTTATTCAAGTCGATCAAGAAATCAAAAACTTCTTGCTGGCTAGCATTGACATCAACCTTTTTACTTTCAATCGTGGTCATGCCTTTTGCCCTTCAAATTGTTGACTCCAAGCCTGCGGATCTTTTCTCCATTGAGAGATATTTTCCAATTGGTCAGTACCAATATAGTCTTGAATGAGGGCTTGTTTAAGCAGTGTATTATAATCTGTCAATGTATGAAGAGGGCAATTGGCCAGTTTAAAGTTCTCTTTGGCAATGGGGAAACCATAAGTAAAGATGGCAACCATACCCTTTACTAAAATACCTTGCTCTCTCAAAATCTCAACTGCAGAAAGACTGCTTTTGCCTGTACTTACCAAATCTTCAATAACCACAACGTTTTGACCTGGCTCTATCACCCCTTCCACTCTGTTTTGAAGACCGTGTCCTTTCGCCTCTGCTCTCACATATGCAAATGGAAGCCCCATGTCCTGAGCTATCAATGCACCCAATGCAATCCCACCAGTTGCTACACCAACGATAACATCTGGCTTGCCGTAGTTTTCGTTTATCACATCAACAAACTGCTGACGGATATATGTTCGAACTTTTGGATATGATAAGGTCTTTCGATTGTCACAATAAATTGGTGATTTCCAACCCGAGGCCCATGTAAAAGGGTTCTCTGGCTTTAATTCAATCGCTTTGACTTGAAGTAGAAATTCTGCTACCTTGAGCCCATGTTCATTCTGCGCTTCCATGGCACAAAGGTATAAAGTTTTCATTTCAGGATGTCCTGTTTTTTTCATTGATAAAGCTGATTTTTTCAACCCCTCTCGGGGCGAGGAGATTTTCTTTGACCTCACAGAGGAAACTGGGTTCGAATGGCTATATACCTTCGTTGACAAAATGGAGCTGCCGCAAGCAATTTATTTGGTTGGCGAAGAAATTGAATCGGATTGGAATGAATTCAAGAACTTTCACAAAGTTGTAGAGGCCGCAGGGGGCTTAGTTTTTAATGACCACACAGAATGTCTCTTTATTTTCCGGAGAAGACACTGGGATTTACCGAAAGGCAAGTTGGAAAAAGGAGAATCACCAAAAGAAGGGGCCTACCGCGAAGTAATAGAGGAATGCGGTTTTGTTCATCTCGATATATCTCATTTTTTGATAACTACCTACCACACTTACACGGAAAAAGGCAAACGTATATTGAAGCCTACACATTGGTATTTGATGCAAAGTAATGATGCCTTGGAAGAATTAGTTCCTCAATTGGCAGAAGACATTCTGGAACTGAAATGGGCGTCGGAAGCAGATACTAAGGAACTATTCAAAAAGACTTTTCCTATGATTCCTGAGCTGTATCAAAAAGCCATTAGTCATCCCAAACTTTGATTCTTTGGTCTGGTGCGAAGCTATTTAGAAGGGAATAAATTTGATCTGAAATCCCCTCTGAAGGAGATTTGGTATAGGTGTAAACCAATTGACCATTTGGGTTTAGTAAGTAATAGCCAGGAATGGATCTTAAGTTAAATTGATCCGCAAGATCAGGATGTGAACCACCAAAAAGAAACTCCCATTTTTGATCAGGGTGTTTAGATAAATAGTTGGTCAAATCGTCAAGAGATTGATCCATACAAATACTCAGAATGGTTAATTGTTGATTGAATTTGGCCTGAAAAGGTTCCATCAGCTGCATTTCTCTCGCACAAGAACTGCAATTGGATTTAAAGAAATTGATGTAGACAAACTGTCCCTGATAGTCCTTAAGCTGAACTCTTTCACTTTTTTCATTCATAAGAGTGAAATTCTCTGGTTGACTTCCCTTTTTTCCAGCTGCTAGCTTTTCCAGCACTCTCAATGCGATAGGTTCAATACCAGAGTCTGAAGAATCCGCAAGCATCTCAATATTTCTATAGATTGTGGCTTTCGAAAATTGCACCCCATAATAGAGTCCCCTTAGGTTGCTCAAAGCAATGAGGTCTATGATTAACGGATTGGACACTTTCGCGTTTGATCCAATCAGGTTTTGGATTGTGCGCGAGTCAGTCAAATGAATGGCATGCACCAAAGAGTCATAGTCTGTGTGGAAATAATCTTTGTGGAAATAAAAGGCGAAGGTCTCTTCCAAAAATGAAGCACACTCTGGATGGAATGGATCAAAGTTTGGCGATTGAATGTGTTTTTCAATGAGCTCCTGTTTCGGCTTCCCTAGGTAGAGTTCTATCCTGTACTTTCCATAGGAGAGGTATGTTTTGGTATACACATCTGCATTTGCTTGTTTTAAGCTATCGGCGCTCTTTTTCCACTCTTCAAATGCCTTGCTCACATTGGTGTTTTTGACCAACATCGAATCTGTACTTTCTGACACCATATTGGTTGTTTCAAGCTGGCGTTTCCTTGAGGTCCTGTATGAACTTGAACCTCTGTACATTTTTTGGGCAAGGTCTACAGATATTGAATCAAAAAATTGCTCGTAACTGCGATTAAATGCTGAAATAGCAAGATTTGGGTCATCCTGTTTCATGCCGGTGAATTCAAATTCCAACCAAATCGGCTTGAAGGTATATGGGATATCTGCAGGCAGTACTGGAAATGTCACGTGATAATCCGTCTGTGCTTTCATGAAAATCCTTGCTCTCAAATTGAGAATTGCAATGACACATTCTTGTGTGCTATTTTCTGGATTGACTAGTCGAAAGGTGCCATCATCTGAGATAGTAGATGACTGAATAACCTCAGTTTTCAGAGAATAAGGATCAAGGTACCTTAGCAAGTACACTTCTCGTCCCGCATGATCAGTAGCCTTTCCAGTAATGGTTCCTGCGAATGCAGAAACCAGAGAAAGTGATAGAATCAAGGAACTAAAAGTCCTGGCGAATAGCTTTTGGCAAGAATTGTTTGACATCTCCATTATTCTTGTGAATCTCACGTACAACGGTTGAATTTATTGCTGCAAATTCAGGATCCGTGAATAGTATCACCGTTTCCAAATTCGGATCCATGTTGTTGGTCATTTGTGCAATGGTCTTTTCGTATTCAAAATCACCATTGTTTCGAACACCTCTGAGCAAGAACCTTGCCTGAACAGATTTTGCAAAATTCATGGTGAGCCCGTCATAAGTTTGAACACTCACATTGTCCAAATCAACGAACACTTTTTCAATCCATCTCAATCTATCTTCAAGTGAAAACATGTATTGTTTGGTGGAGTTTTTGCCTATTGCCACCACTACTTCATCAAATAACTTTGCCCCTCTTCGAATAATGTTTTCATGACCCGTAGTGATTGGGTCAAAAGATCCCGGAAAAACTGCTTTGTTGTTCATGAGTCTAAGGTAAAAAAACTGAAATGGACATGCCCATAATTTCTTGTTTCTTGAAAATTAGGAAGCTTGTCTAACTTGGTATACTCTCCATGCTCAACAATTAATAATCCATCAGCTTCAAGAAGACCACCTTCCAAAATCACTTTAACCAACTCATCAAAATTTGGAAGATCATAAGGTGGATCGGCAAAAATCAGGCTCCAGGTTTTCTTTTGTTTTCTCAAAAATCGAAATGCATCTGAACGCAACACTCTCACATTTCTAAGCTCCCAATCCAGTGCATTCTTTTGAATCCCTCTATAGGCAGTGTGGTCGAGTTCAATAGCTGTCACTTCTTTGGCTCCCCTGCTAGCGAACTCAAACGAAACAGCTCCTGAACCGGCGAACAAATCCAATACCGTTTGGCCTTCCCAATCGATTCGATTGTCCAAAATACTACAAAGGCTTTCTCTAGCAAAGTCAGTAGTTGGTCTACCTTTGAAATTTGAAGGTGGAGTAAATCTTCTTCCTTTCAGTTTACCACCTATGATACGCATGCATACTGATTTAGTAACGACATAAACTCTTGCTTTTTAACTGTTGAAAGCTCTTTTGCCATTTTGGAAAAAGTAAACCCAAAATGCATTCTCAAGTTTGGCGCATAATTTTTCAGGAGTTTGTAAGTGTGGTCTCCAATTTCTACGCAACCCGTTAACAAGAGGTGGGATTTGCTCAAATCAAGTTTAAGTTGATCGCAAGCATTTGCTATATGAAACAAGATATCTTCACTTGTTGCAGTTTCAAACTGCGTCAAAAGCAGGAGCTGTCCCTTCTGAATTACATACAATTCGGAAAAAGATGATTCAACGTCTACAAGAATATGTGGAGTTTCTTCGAAACGCGTTTTTTTCACCATTGCATCAATGATTACTGCCGCGTTCGAGATATGTTGTGCATTTGGGAATCTCTGTTGAATTGCCTTTTCAATTTCAGGATTCAGTTCTTGCACCAATACTATCTCACCTGTCTTTAGTGCGGTTGACTGAAGTTTATTTTCTGTTTTCCCGAAATGAAATTCATGGAGTGCTGGCACCTGATCTTCATGATAAAGTCCTGTGGGCACCAATACAGTTGGAACACCTTTGTGGCTGAAACTTACAGATTGATACTGTGTTTGACGGACAGTAATTTCAGAGAGACCTATGAAGACGAATGGCAATAATTCTTCTCTTGGTTTTCTTGTCAATTTTCCAACTTCAAATACAAGGTCAGTAATTGAGTCAGTGATACACCAAGAAAAAGTTTTTGTTTCGATTTGGACACTCAAATGAGCATGTGCCCACATCTCCGCGGACACTTCTTCATCTCGATAAACAATCTTGTAGTTATCTTCTCCAGTTTCCATCTGTGTGCGGTTCTGTAAGTGAACCGAACTTCAAGGTATCCTTTTTGACTTTTGGACGGCCAAACGGCGTAGGATCTTTCACCTCGATTGTAGATTGAGTTACCCCTCCGGTTTTAGCTGTTCCGGTTTTGATTAAGAATCGTTTGCCAGAGCTTGGAGTAAAAGGCAAAGAATCGAGGTCAACTTTTGGCAATTTGCGAGACTTCCGAATTGATGCCACAAAATTTTCTTCGTAAAAAGTTGTGTATAGGGTATCTCTTACCTTGTATACAGATTCATTTTTACCAATTAACTCATTCAACTCGTCAGCGTTCAAACCTTGAGTTTGAGCTATAGAATCGATGTCGGCTCTTTTGATCACATAACCTTTCTCTAAGGACGCAATCTCCGGAAGGGTATCATGGAATGATCCCATTTTGTATGGCACGGGTATTACAGGAGCATTAATAAAGGCTCTTAGGGTATCGAAGTTATTTGTGAATTTACCATAGACCTCATTGTACGCAATCTGAGCGTCACGGATATCTATTAGCCTTTGAACAACCGTTTCGTTGATTGCTTCTCTTTTGGCTTGGAACTCAATCTCTTCATCTACACTGTACCAAACCTGATAAGCCAAGAAAGCAGAAAGTACCACGGCGATCAAAAGCAAAAACCGATACATTTTTTGAGGAATTGCAGTAAGTATGTCAGGAATTGCAACTATTCCCACCCCTATTAGCAGAATTGCTGAGAGAAGCATGGTTGCAGGTTGTGACTCAATTGCGTCGCCACCCAAATACTTAATTAGAAATATCAATCCTAGAATGATGAGGATTGCTGAGATCACATATTTGCCTAACGCTTGAACGAGGTTATCCATGGAGTCCTTTTGTCAAAATGAATTCGAGCAAATCTACAATTTTTTCCAAATGGAAACAGGCATGAAAATTAGCAAATCTATACGAGTGAAAGCCAAAGATTTGGAAATGTTCCTTCGTAACTTGCCATGCTATCTATGGATCAGAAAGAATTTCTTAAGCAGCTCAAGGACCAGTTCCCATATCCGCCTACCCCGGGGCAGGACAGTTTGCTGTATGCATTTTCTAGATTCACATACTCTTCGCAGCCCAGATGTACCCTGCTTTTAAAGGGTTATGCAGGAACAGGTAAAACCACATCTGTAGCGGCATACGTCAAAACACTAAAAGGATTAAACCAGCGGGTTGTGCTGCTAGCTCCAACGGGAAGAGCGGCGAAAGTCCTTGCGCTTTACAGTGCTGAACAAGCCTTGACGATACACAAAAAAATTTACGCTCCCCGGACAAATTCTGGAGGCCAAAGAGGCTATGTGTTGGCCCCAAACCTGCATAAACACACAGTCTTTCTTGTAGACGAAGCTTCTATGATTGGCGAGCAATCG
>CAZKMC010000049.1:3845-4758 GCA_964553485.1 uncultured Comamonadaceae bacterium | reverse complement strand
GCAAGGAGAAGGTGCATTTGAATATCGCGACTTGTTAAAAGACCTAATTACCTACGTGTTTAACGGTGTGAATTGCAGACTTGTATTGATAGGAGATACTGCTCAATTGCCCCCAGTAGGTACCGATGAGAGCCCAGCCCTGAATGAAGATCTACTGAGATCTCGGCATGATCTAACGATTGCAACGATTGAATTGAAGGAAGTAGTACGGCAAGAAATGGACTCTGGAATTTTATTCAATGCCACCAAATTACGTGAGGCCATTGCATTGAAAGATGTTGGATTTCCTAGGTTGTACCCAGAAAATTTTCCAGATGTAAAATTGATTCAAGGTTCTGATTTACAAGAAGCGCTGGAAGAATTGAATGGAAAGTATGGTCGGCATGGGGTGATGGTGATTACACGATCTAACAAAAGAGCAAATCTCTTTAATCAACAAATTAGAGCTCGCATTGAGTGGTTTGAAGACGAACTGAATGCGGGGGATCTACTGATGGTAGTTAAAAATAATTACCATTGGTTTGAGCAATTTACAGATGCTCCAAGTTCATTTATCGCCAATGGAGACAGTGTGGAAGTCTTAAAAATTGTGCGAGAACAAGAGTTATACGGGCATCATTTTGCGGATGTTGAAATCAGACTTTTGGACTATCCCAACTTTCCTTCCTTTGAGGTGAAGATCATGATGGACACGCTTCATCTTGAAACTCCCTCTTTGAGCACTGCACAGAACAAGGCATTGTATCATGCGGTAGCTGAGGATTATTTAGATCTGGGTGATCGGAAGAAAATCCACAAGGCTGTAATGTCGGATTCTTTCTACAATGCACTTCAAGTGAAGTTTGCGTATGCTGTTACCTGTCATAAATCACAAGGGGGACAATGGCCGGCTGTTGTTGTTGACCAAGGTTAT
>CAZKMC010000049.1:0-3835 GCA_964553485.1 uncultured Comamonadaceae bacterium | reverse complement strand
CAGGTGGTTTTACACCGCCTTGACCCGGGCACAATCAGAATTGTATCTACTCAACTTTCATCCTGGGTTCTTTGGAGAAGAGGATGAGCAAGAGTAACGGACCCGAAATCATGGACAAAAAAAAGGCCTCTAAGCGAGGCCTTTTCAATGTATGAAAGGGAAAAGTTATGCTCCCATTTTCTTTTGAAGTCCTTGATTAAGGGCTTCCAAAAACTCTTCTGTAGTCAACCAGTCTTTTTCTGTCATGGCTTTTCCATGAATCAATAACGCAAGGTCTTTGGTCATTTGACCTCCTTCAACGGTATCGACACAAACGGTTTCAAGTGTTTGCGCGAAATCTCTAAGTGCTTGATTGTTATCCAATTTCCCTCTGAAATCAAGACCTCTTGTCCACGCAAAGATTGATGCGATTGGGTTAGTAGACGTCTTTTTTCCTTGTTGATGCTGGCGGTAGTGACGTGTCACTGTACCGTGCGCTGCTTCCGCCTCCATAACATCTCCTTCTGGAGTAACAAGGGTTGAAGTCATCAAACCTAGAGAACCGAATCCTTGAGCTACTGTGTCAGACTGTACATCACCGTCATAGTTCTTACAAGCCCATACGAATCCACCTTCCCACTTCATTGCTGCAGCTACCATGTCATCAATCAATCTATGCTCGTAAGTGATACCAGCCTTCTTGAATGCTTCTGCGTAATGTTCTTGATATACCTCTTCAAAGATGTCTTTGAAACGACCATCATATGCTTTGAGGATGGTGTTTTTGGTACTTAGATAAAGTGGCCAGTTTTTGCTCAATGCTTGATTGAAGCAAGAGTGCGCAAAGCCATAAATTGACTCGTCAGTGTTGTACATTGACATTGCCACTCCGCCTGCTCCTTCAAAGTTGTATACTTCCCAAACTGTAGCATCGCTTCCATCTTCAGGAATAAAGCTCATGGTTAGTTTTCCTTTGCCTTTGATAACCGTATCAGTTGCTTTGTATTGATCTCCAAATGCGTGACGTCCGATACAAATTGGTTTTTTCCAACCTGGCACAAGTCTAGGCACATTTTTCATGATAATTGGCTCTCGAAATACGGTTCCACCAACGATGTTACGAATGGTTCCATTTGGAGAACGCCACATTTTCTTAAGGCCAAACTCCTCTACACGATCCTCATCAGGAGTGATGGTTGCGCATTTGATACCAACTTTGTACTTCTTGATTGCCTCTGCTGCATCAATGGTGATTTGATCATTGGTTTCATCTCTTTTTTCGATACCAAGGTCATAGTATTCAATGTCCAGGTCCAAATATGGGAAGATGAGTTTTTCCTTTATGAATCTCCAGATTACGCGGGTCATCTCATCCCCATCCAGTTCTACTACCGGATTGGCTACTTTGATCTTTTCCATGAATATATTTTGTGCGATTAATGATTAATTAGGCGTGCAAAGTTACGGATTCCCAATGAGGGCATAAAACAGAGATAGCCAAATAAAAAAGCCCCTCAATTGAAGGGCTTCTTTATGTCAGTATGTTCCTTCTAATATCCTAATGTTTCTCTCTTCCTGAAAAGAAGAAGCTACCTTCAATAGCTGCATTTTCATCACTATCAGAACCATGAACCGCATTTGCCGCGATGCTCTCTGCGAACATCTGGCGGATTGTTCCTTCAGCTGCTTTTTGAGGATCAGTATTCCCGATAAGCGTGCGGAAATCTTCAACTGCGTTTCCTTTTTCAAGAATAGCCGCAACAATTGGTGCTGAAGTAATGTATTCAACCAATTCTCCATAGAATGGGCGCTCTTTATGGACTCCATAAAAAGATTCAGCTTCACTGCGTGAAAGCTGGGTCCACTTCATTGCTTTGATTGAGAAACCAGCCTCGATAATTTTGTCGATGATTTTCCCTGTATTTCCTGCTGCTGTTGCATCAGGCTTAATCATTGTGAAAGTCTTGTTTCCAGACATAACTTATGCTTTGCGTAAAATTTGGCGCAAAGCTAGTTATTTTTTCAGGTATCAAAGGGAATCCCCCACAAATAGTACGAAACAAAAAAGGGATTCCGAAATGGAATCCCTTTAAGTAAAAGAGGGTGGTTAGCGTAACAGGGAGTTCACCATTCTCTCCCTATGGTGACCTTTTCTTTTAGCCACAAAACCCTGTCAATGCTTCCCACCCAATTTTCAAAACTCAACAATGCAAAACAATTTGTTTACTCTGCTATTTAAACGCCAAATCATTGAAGGGGTCACTTTTTGTTTTAAAAAAATATTCTCAATGGTCTATATCCCGAATTTGCGCTAGAAATCTTATCTTAGAACGTGGCATTTTCTTTCGATACATCAAGGCTTTTACTTCGGGAATGGACTTCTAAAGATGCTGTGTTTTTGTTTGAACTGAATTCAGACCCGCTTGTAATTAAATACACAGGAAACGGTTCCTTTGACAACATTGAAGTGGCCAGAAAATTCATTGAAGATTACGATCAATACAAACTGAATGGATATGGCCGTTGGTTGGTGACCGAGAAAAAAACGGGTCTGCCAATTGGTTGGTGCGGATTGAAGAATCAGGGATTCATTGACTTGGGATATCGTTTTTTACAATCGAGCTGGGGAAAGGGATATGCCACTGAAGCTTCGTTAGCTTGTTTAGAAAAAGGATTCGAACATTTTAAGCTCCCTGAAATAATAGGAAGAGTAGCAATAGGAAACTATGCCTCAATACGTGTCTTGGAGAAATTGGGAATGCAATATGCCCATACAGACACCTGTCATGGACTTCCGGTCAAGCACTATAAAATGACGTCTAAAGAATGGACGGCTATGAAATCGAAACAAAGCATACATGTTTAAATGGCATCGTGCTAATGACCGATAGCTTCTTGGAACTAGGTAAGACCATTGGCATTAGAGGATTTTCGATAGCTTTGCAAAGCATGACTCATCGCGCGGCGGCGCAAACACTGAAACAATGGAAGAAGTAATGGCAAACAAGTTGACCTCTGCGGAGGCTATGAAATTGGAGAATGAATACGGTGCGCACAACTACCATCCGTTACCGGTAGTTCTTGACCGTGGCGAAGGAGTGTTTGTTTGGGACTTGGAAGGCAAGAGATATTACGACTTTCTTTCTGCGTATTCTGCTGTGAATCAGGGACATTGTCACCCTAAAATTGTAGGCGCAATGAAAGACCAGGCTGAAAAGCTGACGCTTACTTCACGTGCATTTTTCAATAGTGTACTTGGTGAGTATGAGAGATACATGACTTCTTATTTTGGATTTGAGAAAGTGCTTCCGATGAATACGGGTGCTGAAGCGGTAGAAACTGCGATCAAATTGTGCCGGAAATGGGGTTATGAGAAAAAGGGAATTCCTTCCAACGAGGCAAAACTGATTGTGTGCACTGAGAATTTTCATGGTCGGACCACTACCATTGTCTCCTTCAGTAGTGATCAAGATGCAAAAGGGAATTTTGGTCCTTTCACCCCTGGTTTTGTGGCCATTCCTTACAACGACATCGACGCGCTAACCAAGGAGTTGGAAGATGCGAATGTTGCCGGATTTATGGTGGAGCCAATCCAAGGTGAAGCCGGAGTTAACACTCCTGCTGATGATTTCATTGCCAAGGCAGCTGCTTTGTGTAAGAGCAAGAATGTACTTTTCATTGCGGATGAAGTTCAAACTGGAATTGCACGCACGGGAAGCTTGCTAGCGGTTTGTGGAAACTGCACTTGTGAAGGTCATTGTGAAGGAGCTGCACAAGCAACTTATACACGGCCGGACATACTTATCCTCGGGAAAGCACTTTCTGGTGGAGCTTATCCAGTTTCTGCTGTATTGGC
>CAZKMC010000048.1:0-13276 GCA_964553485.1 uncultured Comamonadaceae bacterium | reverse complement strand
TGTTTTTTTATAATTCAGACAAATACTCAAATACCATGATCAATATGAACCACAAAATCTCCGGGCTCTAAATTGCTAAGCTCTTTGATTGTCAGAGCTTCTTTATTTTTCTTGAATCCTTCTTTGAGCCTAAACCTGTGATAGCGCTCAAAAATTTGGTGGTCAGAGTAACAAAGAAGCTTGAGCTCTTTGTCAATGAACCCTTCATTGATTTCAATCAGAAGCGGATTATATGGTACCACTTCTTCTCGATCTTCAAAGATGTTGTGAAGCCGCTCTAACTGTTTGGGCTGGCCAGAAACGATGACATTTTTATATCCCTGCTTGTGGTTGTTGTGAAGGTTGTTTCCAAGTAGCTCAAAATTCTTGTTGAAGCTTGGCTGAGGAACCATGTCATATTGAATCACCTTGCTTTCTGGAAACAAAGATCTCCCCCCAAATTCCACTACTCGAAACCCGCTTAATTGCGTTTGAAAAGCAGATGGGTCAATGTAAAGCTCATGAGGTTTAAGGTGGTTCATTTCGCCACTTAACTCTTCATATTGCGTCTCTGCTTTTTCCTGAATCATGCGGACATGTTCTCTGCAGAACTCTGCATCTTTGAGCCAGATCAAAGCATCATCTGGCATAAATTCCAAAAAGCTCTCGTGGCTTTCATGGAGCATTTTTTCTCCTACATTCGGCACCACTGTTGCCCTTGTCATTTTGTTAATGCTCAGCTGGCTTACAGGGTCAAATTTCCGAATGGACTCAACTTCGTCTCCAAAGAATTCAATGCGGTAGGGGTGGTCAAAACTATATGAGAAGATATCTACAATTCCTCCTCGAATACTATATTGACCCGGCTCATAGACATAGTCTACTTTGTCAAAACCGTATTCGATCAGCGCTTCATCAACAAAATCAAGCGCATAGCTCTCACCAAGGGAGATGTCAAAAGTATTCTTGGTCAGATTCTTTTTAGTAACAACCTGCTCAGCAATTGCTTCTGGAAAGGAAACCACAACAACCTGATTTCTGTTTTTGTTGATCTCATTCAATACCTCAGCCCGCATTGCGATGTTGGCATTTTCCGTCTGCTCAATTTGATAAGGAACTCTAGCCGAGCGTGGAAAAAACAAGACCTTGAAAGAAGAACCCAATATGTTTTCAAGGTCATTGTAGAAATAGGCTGCTTCCTCTTTGTCATTCAGCACAAATAAGTAAGCACCAACGTGGTTTGAAATCAGTGATGAGGCAACAAGAGATGCACCGGATCCAACCATGCCACGCAAGGACAATTTGGATTGAGCAGGGCGCAAAGAATCGGAAATCTCCAAAGTTTTGGGATCTCTATCATAAAATGATTTCAATTCTTCTATTGTCACTCTGAAAAAATTTCAGCACAAAAGTACGTAGGATTCATGGAGTGAAAAGGCAAAGAGATGAAGAGAGGGATGTTCAGACTTTTTCAACACTTTTTTTAGCCAAAAACGACTCGGCTTTGTCAACCATATTCTTAGACCCAATGTAGAGAGGCACGCGTTGATGAAGTTCTTTTGGTTGAATGTCCATGATGCGTCTATAACCATCTGTTGCCTTGCCACCAGCTTGTTCTACTAAGTATGCCAGTGGAGAACACTCATATAACAATCTGAGTTTCCCCTCTGGTGCCTTGGTAGTGGCTGGGTAAATGTAGATTCCTCCCTTGATCAAGTTTCTATGAAAATCAGCTACAAACGAGCCGATATATCTAGCGGTATAAGGTCGATTGGTTGCAGGATCTGAACTTTTACAGTACTTCACATAGTCCTGAACTCCTTTGCCAGACATGGCTAAATTGCCCTCATTGATTGAATAAATATTCCCGTCTTCAGGAATGCGCATGTCTGGGTGGCTTAAGCAAAACTCACCAATAGAAGGCTCTAGGGTAAATCCACTCACTCCATGTCCAGTGCTGTAAACCAGCATGGTTGAAGAACCATAGATCACATACCCTGCGGCCACCTGCTTAGCACCGGCCTGCAAAAAATCATTCACGTCGGCCTTATCACCGATGCTGCTTTTTCTTCTGAAAATTGAAAAGATCGTTCCAATTGAAACGTTGACATCAATGTTTGAAGACCCATCGAGGGGGTCAAAAAGGACTACGTATTTTCCTTTCTTACACATCTCCTTTCGGAAAGCCACATAGTTGTCATTTTCTTCCGAAGCAATTCCACAAACCATTCCTCCCGTGCGGAAGGCATTCATGAAAACTTCATCAGCATAGACATCGAGCTTTTGCTGATCTTCTCCTTGAATGTTGGTGGTTCCCTGAGCTCCAAGAATGTCGCCCAATCCAGCCTTATTAACTTGCTGGTTGACTATTTTAGATGCAATTCCGATGTCGCTGAGAAGACGGCTTAAATCGCCAGAAGCATACGGGAAGTCCGCCTGCCGCTCCATAATAAATTCGCTGAGTGTAATTATTCTGCCCATGACAGCGCCTTGTTTTGCGCGGCACTAAGATACATCACTTTCTTTGGATGGAGGCATCTTGGCCTGAAGCTTCAATAGCTTGGGTGATGGTGATGAACTCCGTAGGTTGAAGTTGTTCTGGGCGAGCAGCTTTGTAAGTCTCTGGTAAACAATCGCCAAAGCTTTTTAAAGAATTGCGCAGCGTCTTTCTTCGAAGATTAAAACTGGCTTTCACAACACGCTCAAATAAAAGAGGATCACAAGGCACTTCTTTCAAGTCATTTCGCTTGAGCCGAAGAACCCCTGACATTACATTTGGAGGTGGGTCAAATTCTTTTGGGTCAACAGTCATCAAAAATTCAGTTGAGTAGAACGTCTGCAGAAGCACACTTAATATCCCGTAGCTTTTTTTGCCTGGTCCTTCCACAATGCGTTCAGCCACTTCTTTTTGGAACATGCCAACCACTTCTGGCACATGATTTCGCAATCGATAAACACGCATTAAGATATCACTGCTGATGTGATAAGGGAAGTTTCCTATTACAGCAAAACAATCTCCTACGTTTTCTGTCAAAGGCAGGCGCAAAAAATCTCCATGAAGTAAATGAGAAGCATCTAGTGGAAAGTCATTCGTCAATACTTCTACTGAGCGGTCGTCAACTTCACTCACGAATAGCTCGTACTGTTTTTGCTCCAACAGATACTTGGTAAGCATACCTGTTCCTGGGCCAACTTCCAACACTTTAGAATAGTCACCATGCCCTGTGAGGGAATAAGCGATTTTTTTCGCTACTTCCTCATTGACCAAAAAATGTTGCCCCAGTACTTTTTTGGCTTTTAAACTCATGCTTTTGCGGGTGGAGTTTCAATATGGATGACTTCAAGTATTGTTCTGAAAGCAGCAAACTTTCCTTGGTATTTACTTTGGTGCGCAGCTTGAAGCGAAGGGGCAAATTCTGCCTGATAACGATCGTAGGTGGGCATGTCTGGAGCCAGATACTGAATGCTGTAAGAGAAGCCACCTTCCTCAAATCCATGAATTCTGCAAAACCTATTTTCTAAAAACATACCTGTTTGCATGACTTCAGGAATATGGACTTCCTTCATCCAAGCCACCCATTCATCATGGACTTCAGGATTAATATTGACTGTAACATTGTAAAGAATCATCATCTTGCTTTGCTGCAAAATTACCCTTTCCCTGCAATTGTTAGTGGCCACTTCAAAATACCTTATTTGGCTCCTTGTGATTTTGTAAATTTCGGAGTCTCAAAAAACCATCATTCTTGGATCCGGTCATACTGTCTATTCCTATATTTTTTGTGCTCATCGGTATTGAGCTATTGATAGATAGGCATGCTCAAAAAAAGCAGCAAACAAAAAGCGTGTACCGATGGAACGATGCTTTTACCAATATTAGCTGTGGGATCATCGACCAAGTCACGGCCGTTTTTGCCAAGGTATTCACTGTAGGGATGTATGCGCTGGTGTATGAATTGTTCAAAGACCTTACTTTCTGGACAATCCCTCCTACAGCCTGGGCCATGATTCTTTGCTTTTTGGCGGTCGACCTTGCCTATTATTGGTCACACAGAATCAGTCATAAAGTCAATTTGTTCTGGACGGGACATGTGGTGCACCATCAGAGCGAGGACTACAACCTAAGCGTTGCACTAAGACAAGGGGCTTTTCAAAAAGTGTTGTTGTTTTGGATTTATCTACCTCTAGCCGCCCTGGGGTTTCCAACTACCTGGTTTTTGGTGTCCATTGGCATCAATCTACTTTACCAATTCTGGATTCATACTGAGATGATAAATAAAATGGGTTGGTTCGAGTCCATCTTCAACACGCCTTCTCACCACCGTGTACACCACGGTAAAAACCCGAAGTACATTGATAAGAATCATGCGGGAGTGCTGATAATTTGGGACAAGTGGTTCGGAACATTTCAGGAGGAGGAAGAAAAGCCGAGTTATGGAATCACAAATCCAGCCCAGACTTTTAATCCCATTTGGGCGCATGTTCAGCCATTTGTTCGGCTTTGGAAAGAGCTAAAAACAATCCCCGGATTTACAGATAAAATCCGTTTTTTGTTCAAACCTCCGGGTTGGTATCCAGAGGGGATGGGGGGGTTCAAAGCACCGCCAGAAGTGGTTTTACCAGTGGTTAAATTTGATAGACCAGCTCATCACAAATGGGAGCGCTATCTGTTTGTTCAGTATGTTTTTTGCCTGCTCATTGTATCCGTTTTCCTTTTCAATCTCAATGAACTACAGTCCAATGAAAAAGCCGTTTTGTTGATTTATTCTCTGTTTTATGTGCTCAGCCTTGGGTTCATTTTTGATCAAAGCAAAGCAGCTAAATTCACTGAATACCTGAGATTCGCTGTAGGATTCGGACTTGCAATTGCAATGTTCGCTCTGGATTATCGCAATCTGGCTTTACTTTGGATGGTTGTTACAGGCATTTCAATGGTGTGGTATTCCACTTTACCTAATCAAAATCAGCATGTTACAGCGCTCAAATAATTGGTGGCTAATTGCAGTTGGTTGGTTTGTTGCTGAACTTATTGCGGAAGCCGTACGTTGGGATTATCCGCTCATTCACGCAATAGTCAAAGGCGGAATCATGCCCTTATTGATTGTTGTTTACATCTTCATTGGCAAACCAGCTCGTTCTGCCCATCGTAATTTGTTTTTGGCGGGAATGGGTGCTTCCTGGTTCGGAGATCTTTTTTTGCTTCGCGAGGAGGATGCTTTCTTTACGCTCGGACTTGCAGCTTTTCTCATTGCACACGCGGCGTACGCATTCGCGTTCTCAAAGGCACAAAAAGCCACTATTCAGATTCCGTTGGTGAAGAAATATCCGCTGTTTGTCATCGGGGCTTTTGGATTCGGGACAATCATGTTTACGCTGTTTTATCCGAACTTGAAAGGGATGTTGATTCCTGTCATCTTCTATATCGCATTGATTCTGATAATGACACTTTCTGCTATTTCCCGTTATGGAAGAACTAACAGAAAGAGCTTTCAATGGATTGTTGCTGGTGGAGCGTTCTTTCTGGTTTCAGATAGTATCCTAGGTTATAATCGATTTACACAACCGTTGCCTTGGTCCAATATCTGGATTATGTCAACATACATGCTTGCACAGTTCGGACTTACAAAAGGAATGATGCTTCATGAGGAAGGAATGGACTAATCTTCCAGTAAAAGCACATCAGTCTCCACAGGGAGTTCGCTTCTGAAACTCCATTCACACCATGAGCCGTCGTAATTTCTCACATTGGTGTATCCCAGATGATCTCGTAAAACTGACATGGTGTGAGAAGATCGCACCCCTGTGTGGCAATAGGTAATTACCTTGTCTTCTGGTGATATGCCAAGTTCTTTCAGCATGTATTGGATGAATTTAGGTGATTTCAACAAATAATCACTGTCCATCTGCACACAGTTTCCCCAATCAAATAAAATGCTTCCTGGGATGTGTCCAGGTCGTGACGCACCGGATTGCATCCGCGCCCCTGAATATTCATCCAAGGAACGGGTGTCTAGTAGAACTATTGAACTGTCTTCCAAAGCCAACTGCAACTCTTCCGTAGAAATGATGTAATGGTTTTGCGGGGAATCTGGGTATTTGTATCCTGAATGTTTGATTTTAACATCATTGGTGTCTAATGTATTTGATAAGGCATAATAATTCAAGCCGCCATCTAACACTGTGGCTTTTGAATGACCATATAATCTAGCTAACCAACAAAATCTCGCGGCATCTGAACCCCCTTTGTCGTCATAGGCTACTATCCAATCGTTGGGCTTGACACCAAGCGAATCAAGCAGCAGTTCGAATTTTAATCTTGATATCGCAGCACCTTCATAAGGCAAGTCTTCTCTTTGGATACTGGGACGATAAACTTGTCTGGCAAGTGGTAAATGGCCCAATACGTATTTGGATTTCTTGCGAACATCGATCAAAGAAATGCTTGACCCAGCAGATTCAAATGTATTCAAATCATTGAGAGAAATGAATCCAGGTTTAATCACTACTCTCTCCATAGCTTCTGCTGACTCCTTTGGAGTTGGCTCACTGCAAGAAACAGCGGCAAATAAACAAGCCCCTATTGCTAATTGTTGTAGTCGTACCATTCGATATCTTGAAGTTGTTTTCTACGTCCCGATTCTTCCGGGGCATAGTGCTTTGCCAAGTAATTAATTATGACTTCTTCATTACTCCCTAAGTCCCATAATTTTTGCGTCTCCTGCATCCACACAATAGTATGTGCCCACCCATCTTTGGTCGCCTTATTCTGGGTTATTAGCCTACTACTATGACACGCAAGGCAATTGGCTTTGACTTGAACAAATCCTGTGTCTACCACAAGCCCAGTTCTCATGTGAATTCCATTAACCACTAAGGTGTCTGAAATTTCCTCACCATTTGCACTTTGGGGAGTAATCATCCGGTCTTTTTCTTGTGCAGCAGAAGTTAATTGCTCTAAATAGCTAGGAACCATTATTTGAAACAAAGCAATAAGCACAATTATGCTTGTAAGACCAACCAGTCTATTCAGCCGCTTTACGAGCTCATCTAATTCTGGCCGACTTAATTTTTTTGGTTCCTTTTCCTGTTCCATGTTAACTTACTTTCACCGCAATCCGGTGGGTAGCGTTGTTCAAATAACCTTTTGGATTCCATCCAGGCAGTATCATCGGTTGCATGCGACCCTCTGAATCTGTAGCGCGTGCCCAAACCTCATAATACCCAGGCTCTTTGAAGGTAATGGAATGTGTCCATCGTTGCCATGCCAATCGGTTTGATGGAGCTTTTACAATGGCTTTTTGCCAAGTGATGCCATAGTCAATTGAAGTATGGAATTCCTGGACTGCCAAATCTCCTGCCCAAGCATGTCCTTGCAATTTCAAAACTTGTCCCACTTTGAGCATTGCTCCGGATTTGGGACTAGTAATAAGTGATTTGACAGGCATAGACTCTATGATGCACATCTTGTCTTCAGGAACTTCGGATCCAGGCTCCACGGCTTCGCAAGGAATTCGGTAAGAATAGCCTTCCATTTTTGCCCCGTCGTGTACCTTGTCCCGAATAACAATTCGTGTAAGCCACTTTCCGGAAGTGGACGCAGGCCATCCGCCAAAAACTAATCTCAAAGGATAACCATTCATCACAGGAAGATCTTCTCCATTCATTTGGAATGCGATCAATGATTCCTCTTCTAAAGCCTTGTGAATTGGAACACCTCTTGAAATTGTTGTTTTTCCCGGGTCACGACTTAGATGCAAATCAGCCCCATAATAACCAATGTAAACGGCGTTAGTTTTTATACCTGCGTACTCAAGAACGTCCTTCAATCGAACGCCTGTCCATGCCGCACATCCAACTGCACCATGTGTCCATTGATTTCCTTTTGCCGGAGGATTAAATTCTGCTCTACCATTTCCTCCACATTCGATTGTGAGCTGATAGGTATAGTGCTTGAACTTCGATTTTAAATCGGCCAAAGAAATGATCGTTTCCTTTTCACAAGCCTCACCATTGATGGTAAGCGTCCAGGTATTAGGATCAATTTTTTCTGGAACTAATCCATTGTTTCGCACAAAAAATAGTTCGTTTGGAGTTACATCTGGGTCCAATAGATGAACCGGAGTTTCTGCGTTCCAGGGACGATCATTCAAGATTACTAAACGATCATCCTTCCCCGGAATTCCTGACCCTGCTGGCATATCAGCAAGTCCTGCAGGAATGAGCCCCGCAGGCATGTTGTTCGCAAAAGCGATTCTACCCCCTAAAAGGGCCGCCATAGTTGCCAGTCCGGCATTTTTCAAAAAGCCACGACGAGTATTTGGATCAGATTGTCTTCCCAAAAGCGCTTCATCTGCTTTAATAGGGTCTTCTGCGTATAGATCATTGATCCCAATTTTGTCTTTGGCCATGGTGTGAGATTTAGTCAAGAAGGCAAAATGCAAAGAAATTCCAAGCAGCAATGTAACAATCATTACAGTCGCTTGAAATTTCTAAACATTAGCCAAAACAACTAATTAATCTCATTTCGCGGTCAAAAACCTGTTTGACCATTAATTAAGGCTGGATACAATCACCATTTTAACTTGTTGATTTCCATCTACTCTTTTCACTGTCAGAAAATAATTGCCCGGAGAAATGGCGGAAACATTTAGCTCTACTTTTTCCAGATTTGTGATCTGTTTAAATACCAATCTGCCTTGGGTATCGCTCAGCATAATCTCTGTGGTTAATAATTTCGGGTTCTGCCATTCCAAAATCAAAACATCGACTGCTGGGATCGGATAACAGAGGATAGCCTCATTACTTGAGAGTTGCTCAAAGGATAGTGGTTGCCAAATGGGACATGGAGTTACAATGTAATTTTCTGGGCTCTCTAGCCATGCTCCAAAACCATATTCGGCTAAATTGAAGTTTTGAGGAGTTTCAAAATCGTTAATAGGTTGATTGTTCCAAATCGAGTCTGGGTGCAGAAGAACGGAATCGAGTTCAAGCAAATAGTTATGGAAATTCATTTTTTTCATCTCCAGATTTATTAGCTCTTGTTCAAGTGAGTCCAAACCACAGTCATCAGCCTCTGCAAGCAAGTCCTTTCCAATTTCCCATTTATTGAACAAACCATAGACATAGGGCTTTTGAATTTCCAATTTGAATTGATCGGCATAACAATCGTTGGGTACAACTGGCTCGGTGAAACCATTGAGGATATTTGTATATCGTTGAACACCTGAACCGAAAACCCCATTGCTACTTAATTCGAGATCTCCTCTCAGTATTAAGTCCTCTAAGCTCGTTCTCATTGCCATTAGGCCGTTGGTGCTAAGTTGCCTTACCGATTCATTTCCCCGATTTAAGCCTGAACTCAATATCTCATGTAACAGTAACATGGCGTCTAGATCGTTTCCATTTTCTCCTTGATGTGCAGTCTGATAAGAAATCGCATGGGCTATAGCTTTTGTTAAGGGGATGTTTTCATAATGTGTGGTTTGAAGATTTGGATCGTTTTCAGACAATTGGTTTTCTCCTTCGAAATCACTTGAGTTAGTAGCGCCTGGTTTATTGGTTCCTCCTGAAGTATGCCAAGACATTGAGCAGTCGATGGCTGGAACAGGTAATTTATCCTGTATGATGATTTCACAACCGCTTTCAGGACTCATTGGAGCTGTATAATCGCAATCTGAATCAATAAGGATCAATTGAATGGATGTGGCAGCAGGGGAGTTGGAACCGAACGTACTCCAGAGATTATTTGTGGCAGTTATCACACTTTCACAATTCTCATCGCAGTTTCCTAAAATACTTCCATAGAGCACCCAGTCAGAGTTTCCACTGAAGTCATTGTACCCTTTCATTAGACTTAAACCAGAGGCATGGTCTAATTGAACATGAATTCCGTTGTTGTCAAATGAGTTATTTCCCCCACCGAGCATGGTGCTAAGAATAAGGCTGGCATAGGACTCTACCGATACTGCTGAATCACAATGGTGCAACGAAGCACATTTTAGTTTAAGCTCACCATTTTGTTTGATGATTCCAGAATTGAAATTTGAGATCTCCGTGTTTTTCACAAAAAGAGAAATATTTGAAAACTCAGAAATCGCTGTTTGAAGACTGTTGTTACCATTGAATGAGCAATCGACAATTCTACTATTCACGGCTAATTGATTTGACTCAATACATGATGATTCAAAAATGGACTCATAAATTCTATATCCCATTCCCTCTACCTGCACTTCGCATCCTTCTAGCAGGCAGCGCTCAACTCTAAGGACCTCCTCGGCCTGAAAGGCCAAAAGATCTAGATTAAACAAATCACAGTCTCTGAACAAAGCAGATTTCCAAACGGTAATTGTGGCTTCTTCTTCTCCATCAAAATTGACATTCATAGCGGTGAATTTTGTAGCGCAGTTAAACAATGCACCTTGGTGTAATTGAATTCGGGCTGAATGAAGTTCTACCGATGTCACACTAGCCCCCACCATGAACGACGAATTTGGCATCACTTCTACGAGTTTGTCCTGAGGATAATCTCCTTGTAACAAGATCTTGGATCCAGGCGCTCCTGTGATCCAAACATCGTTACTCCACACTTGAATTTTTCCGCTGGGGGCATTTGGATGAAGCACTGAGAATTCAGATTCTTCCTCTAAATGGAGTTGGCCTGAAAGTTCCAAAACGGCCTCGCTACCGGCCAATACAAGTTTGGCTCCTGCTTGGTAATTCATTATTGCACCTTGCTCTACAATAAGTTTTGCATTGTCTTCAAGCCTCAATGTACCTTTCAAATTCAATTGGGCACCTGAACGGATAATCAACTGAGAACCCTCGCTTATTTTGAGTTCACCACCATCATCGATGTTCAATACGCTACCACTTCGAATGTGGAGCTCAGCAGTTTTTTCAAACTGAGGGTCACCTAGTTGCAAGTAACCGTCATTCCCTATTTCCAAATAAGCATCGCACTGATTGGTTCGAAATACCATGTGACTAGCGAAATGCTCCTCTGGAATTGAAAACTCCGCCAACCCGTATTCAGGCTCCATGCCTCCGTTCAAGTATAATTCTCCGCCATTTTGAATGATGAGGTCATAGAGTAAAGTGTTATATAAAAGACTCATGTTGTAGACCCCGTTGTTTGGGTGGAAGGCAGTGAGCTCATTGTCCAAATGTTGGCTTCTATCTGTAAAGCGTATTATGTCCAGTAAAGCTTCATCTGAAATTCGCGAATGAGCCTGATTAATAGAATCTCCAGTACGATAGAGATCAAAAGGAGTGGTTAAACCTCCTGAGAGCAATTCATAATTCAGATGTGCAAATAAATCGGTAGCCTGCACAGCCAATGCACTTGATGATGGAATAAAAGTATGATGAGGCACATAGTTTGGTTGGAGTTCAATACAGGGGTTTTGCATGGCGCTTTCTACCAAATCTATAGCGAAGTCCTTAATGGTAATCCGTTTACTTCCAGGGCATTCATCAATTGCGTTGGGAAAAGGATAGAAAGTATCGCCACCAGAATAGGATATGGGAATAGAGGCACATGGTTCTTCAACAATAGTAAGATATTCAGAAGGGAGGTGCACTGTGCTAATCAAACCATTTGCGTCGCCCGGGGACGGCAAGCATTTCATCCAAGCTAAGTTTTCATTGAAAATAGGATCATTGACATGGAAGTCAAATAAGTAGTCGTCTTCGATCCCTAAATCAATTGCTTCACCACTACCGTTTGCAATTCCATAGGACATGACTTCTCTTGGAAATCCGAGACTCTCAAGCTCGTTGAAGTAAGTATTGAATAATGAGTACCCGGGACGTTGATGGATGAGCATTTGTCTGGCAGCAGGACGATTCAATGTGTTGGCCAGCTGTTCTTGTACTTCGGCATACTGAGGATTGGGGTTGTCTGCAAGGTCTTGCAACATTTCCTGAAAGCCCAGAGGGATATTTGCCCCTTTGTGAGGAGAGTCCAAAGAAATCCATAGGCTCACACAATGCTCTTCACCGTTGTTGTCCATAGAAGAGAGGGCATAACGTGTGACTTGTCCCCCCATACTTGCTCCTGCCAGTATAATGGGCTCTTTTCCAATTTTGTAAGAATTGATTCGTTGTAACAGTTCCTTCAAGACCGCAGCATTTTCCTGAATATATGTCGCCCCCTTTTTGAAGTCTAGGAGAATGATGTCGAAGCCTTCATTGCGCAGGTGATCAATTAGAACGGGAGAATTATAAAGAAAGTCATACCCCTCTGCGTTTCCAGAATTGAACTGGCACCACCCAAAATCACCAAATCGAAGATCTGAGAGAGTATGAGAACTATTGAAATCTATCCCCTCCACAAACACGAAAACTTTGTCTAATTCCTGATTTTCCTGACCGTAGCGATATTTGACATAGGCATTTGCTTCAACTAGATCATTGTTGTGATAAGCTTGAATCAGCCATGGGAAATTTGAGTCGACTGAAAGCCAAGGTGCCGGATCAGGATCCATCGGGGAGTCGCAGCCGGAAGATTTCCATGTAAAATTGGTCAATTGAAAAGAAACTCCATTTTCAGAGGCCACTTGAACTATCAAGTCAGTAGCTGTATTCAATTCAATGGATGTGCCCATCGGAACCTCAAAGAGCTGATTATTGAATTGAATGCTCAAGTGAGTTGGAAGAGTTTCTGAATCCGAAAAGTAGAATTCTGGCCCAATATAGAGTGATGTGCCATTTTCAGGAATATACTCTGCTCCAGGAAAGGCAACAAACAAATGTCTTTGGACATATGGAGATGTTTCTGTGGCTACATCAAAGAAGTGGCTGTTTTCAAATCCAATCCACCCATTTTCTTGGGCTTGTGGATGGACCTGCGCAAAATTGAGGTCAAGAACTATGAGAGGAATTGAATTGTGAGAGACTTGCCATGCCGCCAATTGCTCCCAAAGCTCCAGGAGTCCTGGAAGTTCATTTTGAATTTCGGCTTTCTCTATCTCGAAGTAGAGTTGTTTGAAAGCAGAAAAAGAGCTCAAAGTGTCCGGATCGATCCCTGAAAAACCCTTCCAATCGATATGTTGTGGGGCTTTGTCTCGCAGCCGATTCGCAGGGATCATTTCAGGGTTTAGCAGATTATACAAAGAAGATTGAGCAACACCAGTCAAACTTATTTGACAAATGAAGCTGCATAAGAACAGGGATAGGATCGTGATTTTCATGAGGGATGATTAATGCGGATAACCGCGTTGATTAAGACGGGATTGCCAGGCCGTCGTTCCCTCAAAGTATATTATGGAGGTAGGTGTAAAATCATTTCTAAGAGGTC
>CAZKMC010000047.1:11087-13408 GCA_964553485.1 uncultured Comamonadaceae bacterium | reverse complement strand
CAACAATTACCTGAATTCCAGGAACCGCCGCCGTAAATTTTTCGATAGTGTGAAAAATGATGGGCCTTCCTTTCAACTCAATGAACTGTTTTGGTAGCGAGCTCCCTAAGCGCTTTCCCAATCCTCCTGCCACAATGATAACTGCTTCTTGCATGACCGCAAATTAAAAAGCCTTCCCGAATTACTTCAGGAAGGCTTTGTATATTATTGAGGAAAACCCATTATCCTTTTACATTCATGTACCTGCGGGCAACTTCACCCCAGTTGATTACATTGAAAAATGAAGTGATATAGTCTGGTCTGTGATTTTGATAATTCAAGTAGTATGCATGCTCCCAGACATCCAATCCAAGAATCGGTGTTCCTTCACACCCAACTCCTGGCATCAAAGGGTTGTCCTGATTTGCAGAAGAACATACTTCTAACTTTCCTTCATTATTGACACACAACCAAGCCCATCCAGACCCAAAACGAGTTCCTGCCGCTTTGCTAAAAACGTCTTTGAATACATCAAATGACCCAAATGTTTTATTGATATCATCTGCTAAAACACCTGCAGGTTGTCCACCACCGTTAGGCGACATAATTTCCCAGAATAGACTGTGGTTGTAAAAACCACCACCGTTGTTGCGCACAGCGGTGTTGTCTGTGTGATTTACAAGCAGATCCTCAATGGACTTTCCTTCCATTGCAGTGCCATTTACAGCGTTATTCAAGTTATTTGTATACCCTGCATGATGCTTTGAATAATGAATTTCCATCGTACGCGCGTCGATTGACGGTTCTAGTGCAGTATATGCATAGGGCAATTTTGGGAGTTCAAAAGCCATAATTGTATAGGGTTTAAGTGTTTATATAATCTAATTAATTTCAAGACAAAGATACTCATTCAGCACCGAACAGACTATTGCGAAATGGCCTGTTCTTCTGGCAATGTCAGCACGCCATTGGATACCATGTATCTGTTGTAATTGTCGATAACTCTTCTTGCTTCGGAAAAAATATTGTCATCTTCAAGGATCATACGGTAATATGCGTCTTCTCCCCACATATTTCTTGCAAGTTGAGCCATGAGTCTGATTTTTATGGGATAGATCGAATGATTCAGTGATTTTTCATTTTTCGGAATTCCTTCCCCTTGCGCAAATTGAACCATCTCATTGATCATCTTCTCAGAAACGCTGAATTCAGACAAGAAGGAGTCCACATTTTTGTACTTATCGAATTGTTTTTTATTCTGATTGAGGTAATCAAAAGCGAAACTTCTAAAAACGCCGCCATAGGCCAATTCATTCAAATAGAAAGAAGCTCCGGCAGTGTCAAGCGGCACAAAAATATCAGGCATGATGCCACCACCACCGTAGACCATTCTTCCACCTGGGGTTAGGTATTTAAGGCTGTCCACTACTTTCACGCTATCTGCGCTGTAGAGTTCTCCATTTTCATATCGCGAATTATAGTCATCAGAGTAATCCACATCTCCACCATAAGGCCTTTGAATACTGCGGCCCGTGGGAGTATAGTACCTCGCAACAGTGAGCCTTAGCGCTGACTCGTCTGGCAATGGAATCTCATCTTGGACCAAACCTTTACCAAAGGATCGTCTACCTACAGTAATGGCTCTATCGTGATCCTGGAGTGCTCCAGCCATGATTTCGCTGGCACTTGCAGACCCTTGATTAATCAGCACTACTAGCTCCATATCTCTGTAACGCCCCTGTCTACGATTAAAATAATCCTTCCTCGGAGAATGCACTCCTTCCGTATAAACAATCAGTTGATTTCGGTCTAGGAATTCTTCAACCATAGGAATTGCGGTGTTCAAATATCCTCCACCGTTGCCTCGTAAATCCAGAATGAGTTTACTGGCTCCTTTAGATCTGAGTTCATCTACCGCCTCTACAAACTCATCATACGTGTTCTTTGCAAAACGAGTCACCTTCACATATCCGAGGTCATCGTTGAGATTGAGAGCCGCAACAACGCTGTAAATTGGAATTCGCTCTCGCGTAATATTGAATTCAATAGGTTCAGCAGCTCTTCTCCTTTTAATCATTAAAGCCACATCGGTTCCTTTCTCCCCCTTGAGCAATTTCATCACTCGGTCATTGGTCAAGCCAATGCCTGCTATGTTTTCACCATTTACCGCAACAATTCTGTCTCCTGCAAGTATCCCCGCTTCTTCTGAGGGACCACCTTCAATAGGTGTCACTACCGTCAATGTATCTTTCAAGATCATGAACTCAACCCCTATTCCTTCAAAATTACCCTCAAGAGGTTCTTGAAGCGCCGCCATTTCTTCTGGGCTGATATAATATGAA
>CAZKMC010000047.1:7890-11077 GCA_964553485.1 uncultured Comamonadaceae bacterium | reverse complement strand
CTAAATTTTCTAGTATTGATCGTATGGCATCATCAATTAGCTCTCCCTTTTCGATGGAATCCACATACATCTGGTCAATTTTTTGAATGATGTTGACCAACTTATTGGGGTTATTGGTGGGCTCCGCCCGATGAACAAACATCGATTCACCTCCAAGATTAGATCCAATGTAAACACCAACCACCAACACAATAGCAAATAAAATGGGCTGAAGAAGATTGGGCTTTTTCGGCTCTGGATTTTGAATTGGGTGAATCCGCTCGCTCATGAATATATATTAAGGTTGTTCTATCTGATGAAGGTCAATTCCTGCTTCCACAAGAAATTGTAGGCCTTCACTGTCTTTGTATCCGGTCATATAGACAACTCTCCTTATGCCGGCTTGCAAAATCATTTTTGCACAATCGCGGCAAGGTGAAAGTGTGATGTATAACGTGGCATTTTCAGCGCTGTTGTTGGAACGTGCTACTTTGGTTATTGCATTTGCTTCTGCATGCAACACATACCAATGAGTATCGCCATTGTCATCTTCACACGCATTTGGAAATCCGGAAGGAGTTCCATTGTATCCGTCTGCAATGATCATCCCGTTCTTTACAATGATTGCGCCTACCTGCTTTCTATTGCAATGACTCAAATTCCGCCATTCCAACGCCATGCGTAAATAAGCACGATCATAGCGTTCTTGTTTAACCGGGTTGCTGTATTTGATAGTTCCACTATGCATAATAACCCGCAAATTTACATTAAAGACTAGGACCAGCTCAAAGCCTTAACGCTTTTTGGTGGAAAATGAGATTTCGCCCAGATCAAAACTGCATCGTAATGAACATGCTGTAAAATGAACTGTAACTTAGATGCGAGAAAAATTGCATTATGAAAGTTTATACCAAGACCGGAGACACAGGAACCACCGCATTAATTGGTGGCACACGAGTACCAAAAGATCATATCCGTATAGAGGCTTATGGATCTGTGGATGAATTGAATGCCCATTTGGGTTTGCTGCGTGATATAACTCCTGAACTGAATATTTCTTCTGAATTAATTAGCATTCAAGAAACGCTATTCGTCATTGGCAGTCATTTAGCAAATGACCTGGAAAAATCACGGATGGAATTACCAAAGTTGCTTTTGAGTGATGTCGAGTTTTTAGAAAAAAACATTGACACAATGGACGAAATTCTTCCACCCATGAAAAATTTCGTGCTCCCAGGTGGAAATATGGGTGTTTCTCAAGCTCATGTTGCGAGGTGTGTTTGCCGAAGAGCAGAACGTGCAACCATCCATTTAAGTCATGATTTCCCAATCGATCCTTACATCATTACGTATTTAAATCGACTGTCCGACTACCTTTTTGTGCTTTCTAGACACATTTCCTATGTGACAAAAGCCGTCGAAATCCCATGGAAACCAAGAGGATGATTTTTATCTATCTGATACACAGTATTTTACAGCAATAAAGTCTTGTTGAAAAAATGAAGTTGTTAGAATGAACAAAAAATCTATTTTTGCGTACTGATTTTTAGACCTTTAAATAGTAAGGAATATGTATTGGACGTTGGAACTAGCTTCATATTTGGAAGACGCACCATGGCCAGCTACGAAAGATGAGCTCATTGATTTCGCTATGCGAACAGGCGCTCCTTTGGAAGTAGTAGAGAACCTTCAGCAGATTGAAGATGAAGGAGACAGTTATGAAACCATTGAAGATATTTGGCCAGATTACCCTTCAAAAGAAGATTTCTTCTTTAATGAAGATGAATATTAACCCAGAGTCGTATTAGACCACAAAACATAAACCGGTTATGCCGGTTTTTTTGTGCCCTATTGTTGGATTTCTATTCCCACATACTGTTGATCGATGTTAAGGCTTCTCTCAGCCACAAAGAAATCATGTTATCATATTGTAATGTCTGCGGCTTTTTCGACTAAAGAGATGTGTCTCAGAAAATTAGCAAAAAAAATAGGGACTGCGTTCAGCCCCTATTCCACTTAACATTAAACTAAAACTACCATTACAATAAGTACATTGTAACTATGAAAATTTGCCTTTGCCCATGACTAGAACGCCATGAACAGTTTAAACATACAACATTTGTTGAGAAAATCAGAACTCTTACACATTTTTTCGACCTTTAACTTTGCACTCCTATAGAAAGGTTTATTTACTTGGCCTAAGAACCATTCGAATGGTTTGCCTACTTCTTTGCTCAAGCAAAGTCTCTTTCCCTTCAGTCAATGAACTCACCGTTTGGGTGGTGTAGTGTCTGATGGTCAACAATTCCAGATCTAGATTGAATCTTACATTGTAGTTGTTGGAAAGTAATTCACGGCAACGGCTTAATTTTTCTTCATCATTATCTACACAAATCGAAAAACTGATAGCCGAATTTTGCATGATATTGACATGCAGTCCAGATTGTGCGATCAACCTGAAAATCTCTCCAAGATTCTCTTCGATGATGAAACTAAAATCTTTTGACGAAATGGAAACCAAAATTTGGTTGGGCTTGAAAATATACATCGGAACCAAATCATCATTCACCATGGACTCTTGGATAACCGTTCCTTGTGTGTTCACGTCCAAAAATGAGCGGATAAACAACGGAATCTTCTTGTTTTGCAGAGGCTGAATCGTCTTTGGATGAATCACAGAAGCCCCGTAGTAACTCAACTCAATTGCCTCGCGATACGAGATTTGGTCTACCTTGACAGTATTGTTAAACCACTTTGGATCTGCATTCAACATTCCCGGCACATCTTTCCAAATTGTCACATCTTTCGCATCTACCAAATAAGCCAGGATTGCGGCACTGTAATCTGAACCTTCCCTTCCAAGTGTGGTGGTATGTCCTGATTCATTCATTCCAATGAACCCTTGAGTAACTATTTGAAACGTTTTCTCCTCATACAAGTGTTCCTTGAGGACTTTTGCATGTATGGCAGATTGCTCCCAGTCTACGTCGGCACATCTATGTGTAGAATTGGTCTTGATAATATTTCGCACATCCAACCACTCAGATAGGATGTTTTGGCTACTCAAAAATGCCTCAAGCAGAGAGGTAGACAAAAGCTCTCCAAATGGGATAATTTTGTCATATTCCCGATCATAGGTTTCAGAAGGAATTTCTTTGGTTGCAGCAATGAACTGAGTCTTTTGAGATTCATATCCAGAAATTAATTC
>CAZKMC010000047.1:1236-7880 GCA_964553485.1 uncultured Comamonadaceae bacterium | reverse complement strand
CGAATTGATTTCAAGTTCTTTTACAATTGAATCATGAAAATTCAAAATGGCGTCAAGCTCTGTTTGAAATTCTTCTGACCGCATCCTTTTCTGATGCAACACTTCAAAGGCATTGGTCATTTTACCCATTGCCGAAACCACAATTACGCGAGAACTTTTAGGAGAGGTTTTTAAAATGAAAGCCACATTTCGCAATGCTTCCGCATTTTTCACAGACGCTCCTCCAAACTTGAATACTTCTGTCATTTTCCCCACTCTTTTAATTGTTGTTCGTTGAAGCTACAGTTGATCCATTCATCATCTAAAGTGGCATTGTTCTTCTTGTAAAAAGCAATCGCCGTCTCATTCCATTGGAGGACTTGCCATGACATTCGTTTCATTCCTAAATTCCCCGCTTCCTTTACAAGTGTGGAGAAAAGAATAGCACCAACACCTTTCCTTCGTTGTGACTTTTCCACTACCAAATCTTCCAAATAAAGGCAACTTCCTTTCCAGGTAGAGTATTTGGAATAGTATACAGCTGCTCCAACTGCCTCTCCTTGAGATTCAGCAACAAGACAAGAAAACTTGGGGTTTGGTCCAAAGCCATCACTCTCCAATTGCTCTACGGTAATTTCAACTTCATCTTCAGCCTTTTCAAATTTCGCCAGTTCTTTGATCAGAGCAAAAATCGCTGGACAGTCTTCTCGAGTAGCTTTTCGGACCTTGTACATGGGGGTTTGATTCATATCCCAAAACTAGAGGAATTTTTGGCGTTGAGAGCTCATTCCTCGCCAAAGGCAAAACCTTAGTAATAGTCTTTATAACTTTACGGCCATGAATGCCATCGATCTGATTTTGCTTGTACCCTTGCTTTGGGCAGCTTGGAGAGGCCTTAGAAAAGGGCTTATTGTTGAAATATTCTCATTATTAGCCTTATTTGCGGGGATTTATGGGGGAATTCGCTTTTCAGATTATATGGCGGAATGGTTATCAGAAGAAACTACCATACATGAAAATTATCTTCCGGTAATTGCTTTTGCGGTTACGTTTATTGGGGTAGTTGTTGCTGTCTATTTTTTGGGCAAGAGTGTTGAAAAAGTGGCCCACATAGCGGCATTAAAACCCTTAAATAAAATCCTTGGAATGGTATTTTCAATTGCCAAATTTGGCCTTTTCCTAAGCATTATTTTGATTTTTCTTGACCCTTTGAACCGGACTACCAAATTGGTGCCTCAAGAAACAATTGACGCCTCAATTTTGTACACTCCAGTAAAAGACTTCTCACTTTTCATCATACCCGCAATTAAAGAAAGCCATTTTTGGGAGTCCTTAAAAAACAAGGGACTAATTCCTGATTTCGATCAGTCTGAAGATGAAGGTGAACTCTTGTGAATGTTGTCGGCAAGGAGTTGTTTTATCTTTTGAAGCAAATCTTCCGGCTTAAATGGCTTACATACGTAGTCTGTCATGCCTGCTTCTGTAATTTTAGAATGCACATCTAACAATACTGATGCGGTTACTGCCAAAATGGGTGTGGTAGAAAATTGAAGAATGCTTCTAATGATTTTACTTGCCGCATATCCATCCATGATGGGCATTTGGAGGTCCATCAAAATGATATCCGGGTCATACTCTTCAACAACTTGTGTGGCTTCCAAACCATTTTCAGCGAAGGCTATTTGGGCTCCCCAAATCTGTGCAAACTTTTTGAGTAGAATTTGGTTGACTTCATTGTCTTCAACAATCAATACTTTCACCTCAACCAAGGCATTAGTCATCCCTCCATTCTTGGAAGAGACCAAGTCCTTTTTGGGCTGAAGCTGTTGCTGATCATTTAAGGTAAATAGGATGTCAAAATGAAAAGTTGATCCCTGGCCAGCCATGCTTTCCAAGTGTAAATTTGAATCATGCAGTTCAACCAATCTTTTGCTAATTGTCAGTCCTAAGCCTGTGCCGCCGTATTTCCTTGTTGTATTCGAATTCGCCTGGGTAAACATCCCGAATATCATTTGACGCTTATTTTCCGGAATGCCAATTCCGGTGTCAGTTACCAAAAAATGCACCAGATGTGCTGCTTCTGCGTTGCGTTTTAGCTCCGCTCTAACAAGCACTTTTCCATGGTAGGTGAACTTAATTGCATTGCTAATCAGATTATTCAGAATCTGAGACAACCTAGTGTGGTCTCCTATATAAGTCTCATTCAGTCCCTCGCCCACTTCTATAATCAAGTCTAACTCCTTGGCTGCAGCTTTTGGCTTGAAAGACTCTGTCATATGACTATGACTTAGTAAATCCTTTTGCGAGAACCGTTCTGATTCCAGCTCAATTTTTCCTGCTTCAATTTTTGAAAAATCAAGTATGTCATTGATGATATGCAGCAAATTTTCAGCTGAAAACTGCAAGGTTTTCAAGTTTTCTTCTTGAGAAGGTTTAGGGTCAGACGCAAGAAGTAAATGGGTCATTCCGATTACCGCATTCATTGTTGTTTTCAGCTCATGGCTCATTGTTGAGAGGAACATCTCTTTTGCTCTCGATGCTTCCTCAGCCTTTTGTATTTCAATTTTTAACTGTCTTTCAATATGTTTTAATTCCGTTACATCTCGAATTGACCCATCATAGTAAATGTCGCCAACTGGATCTTTGCTGATGGACACAGAGATCAAACCCCAAAAAATATTGCCATCGATTCTTTTTAAAAGTACCTCAACATTCTTGAGCACTCCTTTTGATGCAAGCAATTTTTGAAATTCAATCCTTTGATCTGGATCCACATAAAAATCAAGGCTTTTGAGCTTAGCAATCTCATTGAGGCTTTCAAACCCAAACATTTTGCAGAAAGCATCATTGGCATACAAAAAGCGTCCATTCTCAGTAGTACGAAAAAGGCCGTCTTGCAGGTTCTGTGTAATGGACTTAAGCAGGTTAAATCGATCTGTGTTCGCATCGCGAGGAGAAATGGCTCTGAGGACTACTTTTGCCTCCCTGGCTTCTTCATCGATATTGATCACACCCATTGTTAGGTGAAAGACTTCACTTTTTGGCGCAATGGGAAGCAAATCAACCCACACTCCAATATCAGACTCCTTTGATGCAAAGATCTTAGGTAGGTTTAACTTGGGAATCACGTGTTGAAGAATACAAGCTTCTTCACAGTTCAGTAGGAGGGCAAGATTAGCACAGGATTGAACAACCTTGCCTTCTTAGCTCACCACAAGAATAGCGGCGGAGTCCTCCAGCAATGACAGTAATTGATCAGACGTACGATTGGAATTAGTTAACATTCAATTCGACAGCTATAGCGGCAATTCGGTCAGACAATTTTTCCATGAGTAATTCATAGCTACCCTCGACCTTTTCTTGTACGGAAATGTAAAACTTAATTTTCGGTTCTGTACCTGATGGCCTTGCTGATATTTTACTGCCATCTGATAAGTGCATCTGAATCACATTTGACTTGGGAATATCCAGTTTCATTTCTTGCCCAGAAATTAGTTGTTTCCTCACTCCTGTTTTAAGATCATCTATATAAATCAGATCCGAACCAGCTATACTTTTAGGAGGGTTTGACCGCAAGTTATGCATCATGTCTTGAATAGCTTTTTGCCCGCTAATTCCTTCCTTTTTTATTGAGATCAAATGTTCCAAGTAGGCCTGATGTCTGGAATGGATCAGTTCAAGTTGGTCATACAGTGTTTTACCTTGTGAATGATGCCAGGCAGCCATTTCCGCGATAATTAGACACGAGGTTACTGCGTCTTTATCTCTCACAAAATCGCCAATCATGTATCCGTAACTCTCTTCACCACCAACTAGAAATCGCTCTTTTCCCTCCAATTCACCTATGACAGAAGCAATATGCTTGAAGCCAGTTAAAGTAACAAAGTCTTTGACCCCATAATACTGCGCAATTTCTCGAATAAGCTCACTGGTAACAACAGTAGAGACAATAAAATCATTGTCTTTTAACAGACCAGCCTCATCCTTTCTACTCAAGACGTAATCAACTAATAAAGCACCTGTTTCATTTCCATTTAACAGCCTCAAATTTCCTTGATTATCTCGAGCTGCAACTCCAACTCTATCCGCATCAGGATCAGTACCAAGAACAAGATTGGCATTAACTTTTTCAGCCAAGGCAAGCGCCATTTTTAATGCTTCGGCTTCTTCGGGATTTGGCGACTTCACAGTGGAAAAATTGCCATCAGGAGCATGTTGCTCTTTTACTACAAACGTATTGGTGAAGCCGTATTTTGATAATACATTCGGTATAAGCGTGGCTCCAGTTCCGTGCAATGCTGTGTACACAATCGGCATTGAAAAGTCCATCGTAGGTTCATTTCTAGAAAGGCACTGTTCAAGTGACTTTTCTATGAAAAGATCATCCATTTCAGCAGGCATATTCTGAATCAAATGGCTGTTGCCCGTCCATTTGACCTCATCAATTTGTTGAATTTTACGTACTTCTGCGATAATCCCTTGGTCATGAGGCGCAACCACTTGAGCTCCGTCACTCCAAAAAGCTTTGTAGCCGTTATATTCAGGAGGATTGTGGCTGGCAGTTACCATCACACCACCTGAACATTTCAAAGTCCGGATAGCATATGAAAGTTCAGGAGTTGGTCTCAACTCATTGAACAAAAACACTTGTATTCCATTAGCCGCGCACACCTCTGCTGTTATCATTGCCAATTCAGGACTTTGGTGGCGCGAATCATATGCTATTGCAAACTTCAAAGGAGTATCAGTATTTGATTTCAGCAGGTAATTACAGAGGCCTTGCGTGGCCATCCCAATTGTATACTTATTGATTCTGTTGGTTCCAACTCCTCTCTTGCCCCTTAACCCGCCAGTTCCAAACTCCAAATCAGAGCAGAAAGAATCAACGAGGTTTTCACCTTTCAGTCGAATCAACTCCCGAACTTCTTCTCTGGTTGATTGATCAAAAAATGCAGTATCCCACGTACCTGCTTTTTCAAGAGCATTAGCTAAATTATGGTCCATTGTTATTCTTCTATTATCGTCTTCTTAAAAGCTTCTTTCCAAGTCAATTTTCTCAAGTTAAATTGCTTTTGAATTTTTGATGGGTCCAGTTTGGAATAAGCTGGTCTTTTGACGCCGTCATTAAAAACATTTGAATCAACAGGAACAACCCTAACATCCAGTTTCTGGTTATCCTTTATTTCATTGGCAAATTCGCACCAGGAGCATTCTCCCTCATGTGAATAATGATAGGTGCCAAAAGGAAAATCTTGGTTTACCTCCTGTTTTAATATTTGACAAATGTCACTTGCCAATACAATGGCACTGGTGGGTGAAGCCACTTGATCATTTACCACTTGAATCTCATCTTTTTTGGCCATCAACCGCTTCATAGTAGAGACGAAGTTTGCGCTATGATTATCATACAACCAAGAAATTCGAAGAATCAGATGGTTTTCACAATTTGTACGAATCGCCTCTTCTCCTAATGCCTTGCTAGCGCCATAAACAGAAAGCGGATGTGTTTTATCAGACTCTACATATGGCCTAGTACCTAATCCATCAAACACATAATCAGTTGAAAAATGCATGAGCTTTACATTGTTGAGACTGCACACTTTGGCAAGGTTCTCTGGGCCTACAGCGTTCACAAGCCTAGCTTTCCCCGCTTCTTTCTCTGCCCTTGCAACTTGAGTATAAGCAGCCGAATTCACAATCCAATCAGGGTGAAACGCGAGCACAGCATCTTGCACTTGTTGAATATCCGTGATGTCGCAAACCGATGACCCCAAAGCAATAAATTGAATTTCACTTTCTGAAAAAGCTTTTCTCATTGCCCCACCTAATTGACCGGTAGCTCCTGTAATCAATACTCTCATCATTTCTTTTGATAGACCGGCAATTTACCAAATCCCACGGGTAACGATGGCTATTTGTAAGTCTTATCTTACAAATAGTATTTGAATTTACCGACAAATGGAATAGCCATTCAAAAGAGACCTTGAATCAATTAGCCCGTATACTCGTAGGAATGAGCTTAGCATCTCATCACTCTTAAACTAAAAGCACATCCGTAAGGATTGCCAATTGAATTTACATGAACAACCACACACCAGCTATCGCTAATTTTAATGATGCTGATTTTAGCTTGTTTGCACGTTATAGCATCTTAAGTTTTCTTTTGTTGCTGTTCGGGATACAACTATCATTGGTCTCTTCACATTGGAGATGGTTAATGTTTTCGATTGTATTTGCTCTTTTAGCCTTTCCAGTACTAAGTGCTCAGAAAAATCGAAAAAGCGCCTTAGGAATTTACTTAGGGATTTCAACTGTTCTATTTATCACGTTTAATATCGCTGCCTGGCTAAACCCTGGTGAGTCAGGGCTCGTATTGAACTATTTGGTGTCATTAGCTACAGTTCATTTGGCAATACAAGATCTCAAATTGCGCAGATTGAACTACGTGATTATTGGCTTATCCTTCCTCTTTTACATCTTAACAGAATCCGTCTGGGACCACTCTAGAACAGATCAACCTTCAGCGCTCATTCTGTTAAGCAGTTTATTGGCCCTGATCTTTGTTGGAGTCTTGCACTATGTTCAGATTCTGAAATCAAATGCAAAATTAAACCAGGTAGAACTGGAGTTGAAAGCAGCTCGAAAATTTACAGAATTCGTAAATG
>CAZKMC010000047.1:0-1226 GCA_964553485.1 uncultured Comamonadaceae bacterium | reverse complement strand
TGAATCAGCCCTTCCTTTATTTAGAGTGAATGAAAATGGGGATGCTCTATTAATGAATGAATCAGCCAGATATTTGTTTACTTCTGGCGAAGAAAACCGACTGAACTACCCACCTGGTTGCTCCGATGCAATATTTCAGGCGTTTGCCGCCAACACCAAACAAATACTCCCTACATATATTAATGGTAGACACCTCCGGTTGAATATCACGCCAAACATTGATTCAAATTTTGTGGACATCTATGGTGAGGATTTCACTGAGGTTGAAGAAGCAAATAAACAAGTCCAAGACCTGACAAATGCAATTGATTTTTCAGCTGATGGGGTTGCAGTGATCTCCTCTGATTGGAAATTCAATTATTTCAATCAATCATTTGCATTCATCCTAGGCTGTAAAAAGAAAGAAGAACTAATCGATCAAACTCTTCAGGCATTCCTTGCTCCGGAAAACCAAGAAATTCTAACCGAAATTGAGCAGGATATCCGACAAGCTAAAGTTTGGCGGGGTGAAGTTCAATGTCGGAGAATTGACGGAACGCTACAAGAAACGTATTTGACATTGACAAGAATCCCAGGGGGTTCTATGATGGCTTATTTGAAAGACAATACCCACATCAAGAACTATCAAAACCAGCTCATCCTGGCAAAAGAAGCTGCTGAGGCAACAACAAAAGCGAAGTCGGACTTTTTAGCCACCATGAGTCATGAAATTCGTACTCCAATGAATGGGGTTTTGGGAATGTCTACTCTTTTGAGTTACACTGAACTTTCAGAAGAGCAAAATGAGTTTGTTGAAACCATCCAACACAGCGGACAAAATCTACTTACCATTATCAACGAAATACTTGATTTTTCTAAAATTGAAGCTGGGAAAATGGGGTTGGAAACGGCGGAGTTTGACTTGAACAAAATGGTCAAAAACATTGTGAATCTCTCTTCTCACAGAGCTTCCACAAAGAGTAATATTCTGAGCTATACATGCACCAAAGACATGCCTTCGGTTGTATTTGGTGATGAAAATAGAATCACTCAAATCTTAAACAACCTCATTGGCAATGCCCTTAAGTTTACCAAAAATGGAACAGTGGTAGTTAATGTGGATAGCTCAGAAGGTTCCATGCCCGGTAATTCCAAATTACATTTCTCGGTGATGGACAGCGGAATTGGAATAGCTCCAGAAAAGATAGAATCATTATTTGAGCCCTTTACACAAGCAGATAGTTCTA
>CAZKMC010000046.1:12893-13550 GCA_964553485.1 uncultured Comamonadaceae bacterium | reverse complement strand
GTCTATAGGCAAATCAATCAGTACAGATTCTTCCGGGGCCAGGGTGATTGAATCTAAGGGTGTGGGTTGGGGAGATTCAATCAGAAAGCTGTCCGCTTGGGGAAGCGTTTCCATGATGGCCGGAAGTGTATCTGGTGCAGCTACAATTGCTTCTGCGGGAGGCATGGAGTCAACCTCAATGAGGCCGGCCTTGACGAGCAAAGTATCTAAAACAGGTTCTGCAATTTGAATGGTAATGATCGAATCTGCTACGACCTCTGAGCTTGAAAGAGAATCTGCCGGGTCAAACTTAGGTAAGTACGATTCAGGAGTTGGAAAGTGGTAGGAAGCCAGTTGTGGTCCTGAGAAATGCTTGCGTTGCTCCAAAATGGGTTGGTTACTTTTCTTCCCAAAGGCAAAGAAAAACCAACAAATGGGGAAGAATCATATGACAGTGATTCAAGATCTCCGGATTGATAAATCCCGGCATAACCGGCATCCAAAGAAATAGGCTTGAATTGTTTTTCTACCGGATAATTGTAGATAAACCGCTCGTTGACCATCGCATGTTGAAGGTTTTTGATTGCTGTATTGGATTCAATCCAAACTTGATCAATCAAGCGCATCCACTGAGAATCCAGTCCGTTGTGAGCAAAGTTGGATGAATCCTCCTGGTGC
>CAZKMC010000046.1:0-12883 GCA_964553485.1 uncultured Comamonadaceae bacterium | reverse complement strand
GTTTCTCCAATTGCTTTTCAACCAAATCCGAAAACCCAGCAAAGCCTCTAATGCTGTTGTATCGATAAGAAGCAAATGCATCGTCTACAATGTCGTTCATGTCAGAAATGATTAAACGTGGGTGACTGTCCCACTCCCATTTTTTCTTGTCTGTATCCAAGGACGTTTCCAGGTAGTTATAGAGGACAAGGAACAACTCAGCGCTTAGGGTTGATTTCATGGAAGTATCCAATGCAGAGAAGTAGCTTACAGACACACTGTAGTCTTCACCTTGCCTGAGATAGTGGTTCATGGGAATTATGTACTGCTGGGTCAAAGCATCAACAGGACCCGCATTGCGGTAGTCCAGGTTCTTTGTGGCATCATCCGTATACAGTGAGATTTCAACCCAGCTAATTCCTTTTGGGGCGCTACCTCTGATCATCTGCAGGGATTCCGCAGGCAATGATTCGCCCTCACCAAACCAGTTTTTGGCTTAGTCATAGAAAACTGTCCGACGTTGTGCCTGAGTTTCGAAGTTGAAAACTCTCAGAAGGATAAGTGAGAGTAAGAGTAGAGTTGATTTCATTAAATGTAAATTAACATGCGTAGCTTAAACGCAATCCATTTCAGTTGGTCACATAGAGAGAGGAATTAAGTGACCTCATAACTTGTTTTGCGTTTAGCTTTTTGAGAGCAATAAGACGGCCATCTAACTTGAAGTTAGTAAAGAATGCCATTCCACCCTTCAATAACCATAGAATAGTGGGCAACCAATGTTTCAAAGACATGAAAGATGAGGACCTAGTAGCTGAAATTCAGCGCACTGGTGATACTGCTATGTTTGGTGAAATATACCGCAGATACGTTCGGGTCGTTTTGAGTAAAGCGATGAGCATTGTAATGAACAAACCTGAGGCTGAGGATATGGCTCATGATGTCTTTCTGAAGTTGTATCAGAACATTGGGAAATACAAGCAAACCGGAAGCTTCTCTTCTTGGTTCAATACATTCACCTATAATTTTTGCTTCGATCATTATAGACGGTCGAAGAAAACCAAATGGACTGACATTGAATTTGTACCTGAACAGGGTGAAGAAGACATGGAATATGGAGCCATTTCGGAAAAGGAACTTTTTGAAGTACAAGTGGAAAGACTTCAAGGCTACATGTTAGAGCTCAATGCAGTTGAACGAGGCGTGCTGCTTATGAAATACAAAGATGATCTAAGTGTGAACGAAATAGCAACAGCATTGAAGATATCCAATAGCGCCGTGAAAATGAGACTGAAGAGGGCAAGAGACAAAATCTTGCTATTAGAAAACGAACCTAGTAGATTATGAATACCCCCAACCCATTTAAGAAACTTGATTTCGGAGAACAAGAGTCGGAGAATCTAGAAGTGCGTGTGCGAAAAAGTGTAGAGCTACACAAAACTCTTCTTGATATGGCCACATTGTTCACCACCAATGCAGTGAATACTTTGGCTGAATTCATTGGTGGAAGAAACCATGACAAACCCTCAAAAACTGGAAGCCATGATGAAAATACTAAGTGATTTCTACGAAGTAGTATGGAGCTCAATTGAGACCATAACCTTAAAGATAATGTCGTTCCTACCCAACCTGATCGGTGCAATAATCTTGCTCGTGATTGGATGGTTTGTGGCACGATTTGTTTCTAGAATTCTCGAGCGCATACTGCGGAAGTGGAACTTTGACTCAATAAGCGAGAAACTCCATCTGCAGGAGTTCTTTTCAACGTCTAAATTGAACATTACACCGTCAAAGTTAGTGTCCAAGTTCATCTATTGGACCATCCTACTCTTGTTCTTGGTAACAGCTTCAGAGACCCTTGGTTGGGAGGTTGTGTCCAGAGAAACCAGCAATCTAATTCGCTATTTACCTAAGTTATTCTCTGCCATCGTCATCTTTGTGATCGGCTTTTACATTGGCACTTTTGTGCGCAAGACTTTGAAAGTGACTTTCAACTCATTCTCTTTGGGAGCAGGGCCTTTGGTTAGCCATGCTGCTTTTTATATCATCATGGTTTTGGTAACTGTTACTGCCTTGAATCAAGCGGGTGTCAATACAGAAATCATCACTTCCAATGTGGTGGTGATCATAGGCGCATTCCTTTTAACTTTTGCCATTGCCTTTGGAATCGGTTCCAGAGAGGTATTCAAGAACATCCTATCTGGGTTTTATGGCAAACAAAGTTTTGAAATTGGCCAGGAAGTGGAAGTTGACGGATACAAAGGGAAGATTGTGAAGTTCAACAACATCAACGTGGTATTGGAAACAGAAAACGATTTTATTGTGATTCCAACAAGTAGGTTGGTTGAAAGCGTTTCACGGATCAAGAAATAATCTTGACTTGAATGGGGTTCAACTCCAATGTTGCAATTCCACAATATTACCCTCAGGATCTTTGATATAGGTCCAAGTGATATTTCCAGCCCCTTCAATGGTGGCATTTACAATTTTCCCTAGCGTTGTGGCTCCATGCTGCAACGCTTTTTTTTGTAGCACTTCAACATCATCTGTTTTGAACGCGATATGCCCAAAGCCTTCTTTGTTTGGAATACGCTCAGAAGTGGGTTCCTGAGAACTGTAGGTAAATATTTCCAGAGTAGCGGTTTGTCCCTTACCAGGAAGACGTAAATGAACGCCCTTAAGGTGAGCTTTGGGCACATTGCTCCCATCTGTTAGCCATTGGTCATTAAGGTCTCTCTCTGGCTCTAGGAGGATGCAGTCAAATACAATTACATAGAATTCTGCAAGACGCTTCCAGTCCTTGGCAATGATGTTTGTGTGGGCGAATTCGATCATTAGGAAAGTAAGTAAACAAAAAAAGGCACATCATGTTGATGTGCCTTTTCAATTTCGTTCTTGTTCAGTTTAGAATGTGAACTGAGTCTTGAAGTTGCGGAATTCCAAATCTGCTTTGGCCTTCGCTCCTAAAGTTCCGTCCTTGCCTACTGCTGAGCCAAGGTTACTCAATACATCTGCACTGTTGTTCATTCTAGCTGCGATTACAGCACGCAGGTAGTAAGCGTGTGCACTTTCATCACCAGAATTGTCCATAGTGGTCTTAGCTCCTGTAGTGTCTCCGTTCAACATTTTGGCAAGTGCCATGTTGAATGTGTTGTTTCCACTCATAGAAGAAACAGCTGAAGAATAGTCACCATTCTGGATATGAACCAATCCTTTGTTGTAGCTCACTTCAGGACCTGCACCTGCTGCTTCCGCGTAACGCTCAAGAGCTAGTTCACGATCACCTTTCAAACGAGCAACTGCTCCAAGGTTGTTGAGTGTCACTGGATTGTTTTCAGCTTCCACTGCTTTCTCGAACTGAGATGCGGCATCGTTTATTTTGTTTTGAACCATGTAGATCACACCTACGTTGTTGATCGCACGATAATCAGCCGGATAGTTGCGCTCGGCAGCTTTGTACATCGACAATTGCTGGTTGATGTCATCTGTCAATGTAGCGGCATACAACAACTCTTCAACTGTAAGGATGTCTGGGTTGTTGACAGAAAGATCTTTCAACTGAGCATCAGAATATCCAACTACGTCGTAGTTCAAATCAATTTGTGAACGACGCAAGGCGGGAAGGATCTCTTTTTCGATTTCCTTGTAAGTCTTCGCGATGTTCTTGATCTCTTGCTCACGCTTGTTTTTGTCGCTATACATCTCAAGAACACGCAAGATCAATTCCTTGTCTGCGATGCTTGACTGAGACATCAGGTCTTTGAATCCTTCCCAGTCTTCACCTTTAGGATCATTTCCAAAGAAAGCTTCAGGATTTTCAGGTGATATCTTCTGACGCTTCATTTCAGCAGCAACAACTGCATTTGCTGATTCAGCGCGCTCATCTGCAAGGTTCTCGTTTAGCGTGATCTCACCTTCTGGAGAAGCATATGCTTCAACTGCAGTTCCGGTGAACGTAAGGCTGTCTTTTGAAGCTGCCAATTTGATGAAGTCCTTCATCGCATCGATGTCTTCGTCTCTTAATTCACCTGAAGTAACATTTGACGAGTTGTAAGCATAATTGATAGTAGCTTCCATTGTCTTGTTCAAGATGCGCTGGAATTTATCCGTAGACATAATGAACTTATCGTCGCTTTGCATCAGGTAAGGAGTGGTGATGACACCTGTTCCAATTACCAAAGGATCAAACGTTTCGCTTGCATTTCCTTTAGTGCCGCTGATACGCAATTCCAATGATGATGTGTTCGCCATGGAAGCGTCGTATGCAATTTTATCGGTATGGTTAAAGCTCTTTCCAGCTTCGTAAGGAATTACTTCGTAGTTGCCAGCGGCATCTTCGCCTTGAAATCCTGTTTGGTCAAATGCAGTTTCGCTTCCGCCGTGTACCAATACTGGAGTGGCTTCAACTACTACTTTTTTGTGGAAATACTTTGGGGGAAAAATTCCGCTCACATTGATCTCTACGTTGTCTCCGCGTACTATTAGAGGCTCAGGTTCAACCTTGGCGCCCAATTCTTCAATGTGTTTCTCCATTTTGCCTAGTCCACCGCATCCGGAAACCAGAAGACCAATGAGAGTGAATAAGGAAAAGACTTTAAAAGTTGTCGTTTTCATTCTGACTGTTGATTTAGATAAATCTTTAATTGGCTTATGCCTTTAAATTTGTCGCAAAATTAATATTCCTCTGCAACTTATGAAATTATTTGTAGCAAGATCATTGATGAAATGCTAACAATGTATCCTTGAACTCTATTTTTCCCAGTTGTTTCATCCTCAGCCAACTACACCCATAGCTGAAAACTTTTTTATTCTGGCATCAATTCTTTTTTGAGGTTCCATTGCTTTTAGCTTTTCGAGATGCTTCTCAATTTCAGCTTTTACCAATGAAAATGCCTCCTCTGGGTTAGCATGTGCTCCTCCCAATGGCTCTTTAATAATACCATCAATGAGTTTGTTTTTGAGCATGTCTTCCGGAGTGAGCTTTAATGCATCTGCTGCTTCCATTTTATGGTCCCAATTACGCCATAATATTGAACTACATGATTCTGGCGAGATCACAGAATACCATGTGTTTTCCATCATGAGTACGCGATCTCCAATGCCTATTCCCAATGCCCCACCTGAAGCTCCTTCTCCAATCACAATACAAATGACAGGAACTTTAAGCTTGAACATTTCAAACAAATTCCGCGCTATTGCTTCTCCTTGTCCCCGTTCTTCAGCTTCTAGTCCCGGATATGCTCCTGGAGTGTCGATCAAGGTCACAATCGGCTTATTGAACTTCTCTGCCATCTTCATCAGACGCAGTGCTTTGCGGTATCCTTCAGGGTTTGCCATTCCAAAGTTGCGGTATTGACGCATCTTGGTATTGATCCCTTTTTGCTGGCCAATAAACATCACTGTCTGTTCTCCCAGCATGCCAAGTCCACCTACCATGGCCTTGTCGTCCTTCACATTTCTATCGCCATGGAGCTCTTGGAACCTTCCATCTGTCAATGCTTTGATATAGCTAAAACAATAAGGGCGGTTCGGATGACGACTAGCTTGGACGCGCTGCCAAGGAGTTAGGTTGCTATAGATCTCTTTAGTGATCTTTTTCAGCTTGTCCTCTAATTCTTTTACAGGTTTCTTAACGTCCACCTGACTTTTCTCCTCAATTTCTTTTGTCTTTTGAAGCTGCTCATGCAACTCCCTTATCGGTTCTTCAAAATCGAGATACGTATCCATACGGGTAGATTTCAGGCCGAAAATTACGCATTTTGAATTGGCTATGCACCCTATAAGTCAAACTCTCTATTATTCACAGGTAGATTCAAGGTAAACGCAACAGGAAATCAACAAGTTGCCGCACGGCTTGTCCGCGGTGACTGATGCTGTTTTTTTCAACGACAGACATTTCCGCGAATGTTTCTTGGTATCCTAAGGGCTTAAAAATGGGGTCATATCCAAATCCTTCAACCCCGGAGCGGGCCTCGCAAATCTCACCTTTAGCGATTCCCTCAAACAGATATTCCTTTCCATCTAATATCAAACAAATGACCGTGCGAAACTGAGCTCTGCGGTCTTTCTTGTCTTCAAGTCCAGACAAGACTTTGTCCATGTTGTCATCAGAATTTCTCTGAGGCCCAGCGAATCTGGCAGAATATACCCCTGGGGCTCCGCCAAGCGCTTTGACCTCCAAACCAGTATCATCTGCAAAACATTCTTTTCCGTATTTCTCAAATAAAAACTGTGCCTTTTGCTTGGCGTTTCCTTCCAAAGTATCCTGGTCTTCAGGAATATCTGTGTCGCAACCTATTTCTTTGAGCGTTAGTAATTTGAACTCATTGCCCAACATGGATTGTACTTCCTTGAGTTTGTTCGGGTTGTTGGTAGCAAATACTAGTTCTTTCATGTTATTTCCGAATTAATTTGCCTGTGGCCGTTTCTTCAAAAACCGATAGAAATTCAATTTCTGTAGGTACTTCATACTTGCCGAGTTCAGATTTGAGTGTGTCCTCAAACAGTTTCTGAGTATGCGGATCAAATGGGGACCTTTCCAAAACCAAGACTACTTTTTCGCCAAATTTTTCATCTGGCGCTCCTTTGATATAGTATCTGCAGTCGAGTATATGTGAAAGTTTGGTCTCAATTTGTTCTGGATGCATTTTGATGCCTCCGCTGTTGATCACATTGTCAATTCTTCCAAGCCACTGAAAACTCGTCATGCCCGTTGGTTCAACTCTGTCGTTGGTCACAACCTTCTTCTCATCCAAATGCGCGGCTTCTATCACCATGCATTTACGCTCATCCCAGGTATATCGAACTCCCGGTAAACAGTGAAAGTCTGTTTGAGCCTCAGTGCCATTTAACCTTCGCAATGCAATATGGGTCAAGGTTTCTGTCATGCCGTAAGTGGCATATACCTCTGTATTTAATTTTCTGATCTTGCGTTCTAAAAGTGCTGAAACCGGTGCCCCTCCTACAATAAGTTTTTTGACATGGTCGAAACCCTCCAAACCAGCTTTAATACTCTCGTCTACTTGGTAAGGAGTCATGGCGGCAAAGTCCACGGTGGTTTTCAGTTCATTTAGGGGCGTAGCCCGAGGAGGGATCAGAACAAGCTTCCAGTTCATCTCCAAAGCTCTCACTATCATCATACTTCCCGCTACATAGTTTGGAGGAAGGCATAGCAATGCAGAACTCCCCTGCGGCAAATCAAAAAATGCTGCGGTCAGCTCTGCACTTGCGCGCATGGATGATTTTGAATGACGGATGATCTTAGGTTTGCCTGTGGAACCTGAAGTGCGCATTTCGAAATCAGATTGCGCGTCATTCCATCTAGCTCGAACATGTGCAATTGCCGCTAAAAATGGATCCTTTCTTTCCTCGGCTATACCCTCCAGCTCAGAAAAACCCAGTATTTCCCCATTCCCTAATTCCAATTCAGCCATGTCCTAAGTGAATTGTGGTAGTGACCAACTCTCTTCTTTCATCCAAAGTTCACCCTTTTTGATGTCTAATGGCGAGTCAATGTTGTTGGTGTATAATTTTCCGGTACCCAAACCTTGTGGAAGCGGGTTCTCTTTTGTTGAAACCCATTGTGCAACAGCATTGAGCCCAATATTACTTTCAAGAGCAGAGGTGGCCCACCAACTGCCTCCATTTGCTTCTATGAGTTCAACCCATTCATCACATGCTTTCCATCCTCCAAGTAAACTTGGTTTTAGGATGATATAAGGTGCTTGAATTGCGGAAATGAGTTCTTGTTTTGATTCAAAATTATCAAGGCCAATCAATTCCTCATCCAAGGCAATTGGAATTGGTGATTGCTGCACCAAATCAGCCATTTCGGAAATTCGTCCCGCTTTGATGGGTTGTTCGATCGAATGGATCTTGAATGCAGACAAAGTCTTGAGTTTCTCCAAGGGATTTCGGTCTGTGAATCCACCGTTGGCATCCAACCGAATTTCAATGGAATCACCAAACTCGTTGCGGATGCTCTCCAACAACTTCAGTTCTTCTTCAAATTCCAGCGCACCAACTTTGAATTTCATGCACTTGAAGCCTTCCAGAATCTTTTCTCTCGCTTCATTCAACATCAACGGTGAGGTGTTCATCCATACCAGTCCATTGATAGGGATGGCTGCTTTGCCAAGTGTGAATGGAGAATTAAAAAGCCGAAAAGCATCTTCCTCGTGAAGGCTTGCCTGAGCAACCTCAAGTCCAAAACGCAATGCAGGAAGGTGTAGAAAAAGTTCTGGGTTAGGTGGTTTTCGTCCGGTTCTCAAGGCGTGCAATTCGACTTCTATTTCCTTACTGGACTCTACGCTTAATCCTTCTATGATGGAGACTTCACCCAATCCGAATTTTCCGGAAGTGGTGTCAGTTAATCGAATGTACCAAGTTGGTTTTGAACGTAGCAGGTCTCTTGACGTTCTTACGGGCACTCCAAAGTTCAATGGGTGATAAACTGTATCTACTGCAATCATTATTTGCCTGAAAACTTGCGAAATATCTTCTCTACCGGGCCAAGCTTGTTTTTGTTTAGCCAACTCTTGGAAGTGTAGCCTGCCACCACTGTAAATAACACGGATAGTATGATGAGGTTCAGTGGTTTTCTGAATAGTTCATCTCCAAATAAGAACATGAGAATTCCACCTAAAATCATTTGAGCAAGTAGGAGTGAATACTTCATTTTTCCCATTTGGTAGAAAAACACAATTATGCTATTTTCTTTGAATTGCCGGATGAAGTAGACGCCTAATTGAAGAGCAATAAAACTCAATCCCGTTGCTGCAATAATAAATGAGGGTAAGTTGAAGGAAGGCCCTGGAATTTTATTGCTTTGACGTGCAATTAGCACATTCTGGCCGAGGTGAGCTTCTCCATAAAAGTGCACCAATATTCCCGCGCCAATTAATAAAAACCCAAATACATAGACGGTAATACTTGTTCTGTACAGGGAGCTCCTGCAAAATGCGATGCCAATAAGTTGAAAGAAGTACCAAGGCAGGAAGGCATAATAACCATTGTAAAACAGGAAGGCAGAAATGCTGTTCCATATTTGAAAACCATCCGAATAAGGCCTCATGCTCACCATGAATTCCAATTGGAAATAATAAAGCCCCCCAGAAGCAATGGCCACAGCAGCAGCTAAAAACAACAAGATGGAAGAATGCAGCCGCATGAGGAATGAACTTATGATCAACATCAGTCCAATGGCAACAAAAATATTGACAGTCCAAAAAGAAGCGAGCACTAATCCCACAACCAAAAAGAAACTCCCTTGTCTACGCATAAAACGCACCTGTTTGCCTGGTCGGGAGGCGTTCTGAAAATGGATGTTCATGGAAACTCCTTGAATGAAAAAGAAAACCGCCGCTATAAATTCAAACACAACGTTGAATTGATCTCGGGGAATGACTTCTGTATTTCGGGTTAAAACCAAGACAAAGGCCACGGTAAAAATGAAAGGCAGTAAAACTCCATAAACAAGGTCAAGCCCTGAAATTCGCGCTGTTTTGGTTGATTTTTTCATCTTGAGCGCAAGATAGCATTTTGAAAGATGAGAAAAAGTGCACCATTACAAGCAGGCAGAAAAGAACAAGATAAGACCTACACCAAAAGTTGAAAGTGCAATTTTTTTGAGTTCCGGGTCAAGGAGTTTTGGTTCCTCGTGCTTGAATACTTTCGTTAAATGGATGATATGGAACGGCAAGAAAATCAGCACAATCCAGGTCAGCATGGCATGTGAAAGAATCAGATAAACAATTAGAGCGCCCCAGCCCACTGCAAAAAGCATCAAGTGATAATTCATGGCTTTTTGAATCCCAAGTCGCACAACTAAGGTGTTCTTTCCACTTGATCGATCATTTTCACGATCGCGCATGTTGTTGAGGTTCAATACAGCGGCTGCAAATGTTCCAATTGTTAGGGCAAGTAGGACAACTGACCACTCCCACATTTTGGTATGTACGTAGAATGTTCCGCAGACTCCTAAAATCCCAAAAAAAGCCAGAACGTATAAGTCGCCCAATCCGCGGTAACCATAAGGATTCTTTCCAGCGGTATATCTGATGGCCGCCGTAATAGCAAGCAGACCAAAACCTAAAAACACAAAGAATTGCGTATAATAGCCGGCTCCCCAAAAACTGGTATAAATGAGAGCAAACCCTGAGATGAACGATAGAATTGCACAGATAATAATTCCCCTTAGCATGGATTTTGAAGAAATGGCTCCGCTTTGAACACTTCTTACCGGGCCTATGCGAAACTCGTTGTCTGTTCCATGGTGGCTATCTCCGTAGTCATTGGCTAAATTGCTGAGTATCTGAAGAAATAGCGTGGTGCAGATGGCCCACAAGGTTATGGACACAAACTGTGTGCTTTGGTCATAAGCAACACTGCTTCCTGCCAAAATACTTGACAAAGCAAGAGGTAAGGTCCGCAGGCGCATAGCACCAATCCAATGGCGAAAATTTTCCATGAAGGGTAAAATTAGTGCCTCTCAATGGAATTTGTATCATTGCAATGCACAGGATTGTTTTGTTTCTTTTAAAATGGTTGAATTACTGACACATGAAATTGGATGGGTAAAGGTTGCCAAGCTGCCTGACAATATCGTTGGTATTACCTTGAAAGAGTGCGAGGAGCTTGATGTAGAAGATTTGATGCCAGTGGTGGCATGGGTCAAAACCCATGCGTTACAAATACCTGATAAGCTTATGTTGGTGGGAGGGTATGGATCCACTATTAGTCCAGATGTGCAGGAGTTTATGGCAGAACCTGGACGCAAAGACAGAGTTGCGGCATAAGCCTTTGTAGTCCAATCCATGGCACACCAACTCATTGCTAATTTTTATATCAGATATAGAAAACCTTCTATTCCTACTAAAGTATTCCAGGATGAGGCCGAAGCTAGTGCTTGGTTGGCCTCATTTTAATTTCTTGAACGACTTTTTCAGAAACTTGAAGTACCCTTTCAAAACTTTGTCATTTACTTCTCTTGGGGTAAAAACCTCTAACACTCCCGCACCTTTCTGGTTAAAGATACTTTTGAGCTCAGCATTTAGCTCTTCTGCACTGTGGGCAAATTTGTAGGAGATTTCATGATCCTGACAAATCATCTTTGCCGTGCGGTTGTGGGGCACCTCAAAAACTTCTTCCAGCGCACCGCTTTGTCCAGGACCATCAATAATTCGGAAAATTCCACCACCGCTATTATTAACGATGATGATCTTCAAATTGTCTGGAACCATCTTATTCCATAGCCCATTCGCGTCATAAAAGAATGCAAGGTCTCCGGTTATCAATGTCACTGGTTTCTTAGTCATTGCGGCAGCCCCAACTGCAGTGCTGGTGCAACCATCAATTCCGCTAACTCCTCGGTTTCCTTTGTATTCGATGTCAGTACGAGATTCGAATAACTGAATATACCGAACCACAGAACTATTGCCCATCTGCAGCATGCTGTCTGTTGGAAGTGCAGGAAGGAACTGAGAAAAAACCGAGAGATCTGAATAGTCAATATTCTTCAAATATTCAGAGTGGCTTTTCTTATTTGTAGAGTGTATGTGTTGAAAATCAGAATGGTAAGTGCTTTCTGTGGAGTTAAAATCAGCCAACGTGGAAAGGAATTTCGAAACAGGGACAGGAATCGTTGCGGTGAGGCACTGAAACGTATCAAGATTCTTATCGGCAACATCCACATGCCAATGTGCTGCAACCTTGCCTTTTAACAAGGATTTGATTTTTCTGGAGATTAAATTGTGTCCCGCAGTAATCAATAGATCAGGCACAAAATTTTCCTGCTGTTCTTCGCTCATGGACATAATGAGCTGATCAATACATGGAAAAAAGCCGGCTGTAGAGAGGTTGCATGTGGTTTCAGTGAGTACAATGGCGCTGTTTTTTTTTGCCCATTTTCCCAAGACTTCAGGCTCGATCTCCTGCTGCATTTGTCCCAAAATTACCAGCGTTTTCACCGATTTTTCAAGCTTAGTTTGAAGTTCAGACCAATGACTTTCCGTCAAATCTGGAACTGCAGATTGAGTTTTTTTAATTCTCGGCTCAGAGTCACCTACTTCAGCCATTCCGTACAAAGGCTCCCTCATAGGCACGTTGATATGTACAGGTCCCTGGTGAGGCGCCACACAGAGGTTCCAAGCCTCGTTGATGAGTCCGCGAGCGTGCGGCAAGGAATCTGAATTTGTCTTTACTTCTTCAAGTTCAAATGAGCCTTTCACATAATTCGCATACATGTTTGGCTGGCGGATGGACTGACCAATTCCTTGGTCAATCAATTCTTTGGGACGGTCTGCGGTGAGCACCAGTAGTGGGATGTGCTGGTAATAAGCTTCAGCCACTGCGGGGCCATAATTTATAGCGGCAGAGCCCGAGGTGCATATCACAGCAACAGGTTCTTTCAGCGTTTGTGCCATACCGAGGGCAATAAAAGCAGCAGAACGTTCATCCACAACCGTATGTGTTTCCACGTCAGGATGAAATGCAAAGGAGTACGAAAGAGGGGCGTTCCGAGATCCGGGAGAAATTACCACGTGCCGAAGACCCATTTGAACAAGGGTCCTGATCAATTCCTGCACATGTTTTTTCTCAGTCTGTCTCATCAATGGAACCGTGAAATTCTACAATTTTTCAATTACACCCAACATTGCCGCCATTTTGGCTTCGGTTTCGTGGTATTCTGACTCCGCATCAGAGCGCGCAGTAATGCCGCCACCAGCATACACAAAAACCTCATTTTCAATCCAATGCATGCACCTCAAATTAACATATGCCGTAGTTGAATTGTTCGGTTTGAGGTGGGCCAAATATCCGGTATAAAAGCCACGGTCATAACCCTCATTTGCCAGAATATAATCTTTCGCTCCGGGTGCAGGCCATCCGCATACCGCAGGAGTTGGAT